>CAYNDN010000637.1:0-3059 GCA_964395075.1 uncultured Lentimicrobiaceae bacterium
GTTCCCATTTTATAAAATCGAAAAATTTATTTAGGAACTCGCATGGCGCGATTACTGGCAGCAAATTTGGGTGGTGAAGGGAGATCAGATCAATTCTGATTTAAAACACCCTCAACCTGATTTTGAGCATTTTGAAATGCCTGCTTCGGTTTTTAATACAGAAACCGGCATTGAGGCTGTGGATAGCGCGATTCAGCAATTTTATAAAGATGGCTATCTGCATAATCATGTACGCATGTATATCGCATCAATAGCTTGCAACATCGGGAAAAGCCACTGGAAAACACCCGCCCGGTGGATGTACTACCATCTGCTTGATGGCGACTGGGCCAGCAACGCGCTGAGCTGGCAGTGGGTTGCCGGATCGAATGCCAACAAAAAATATTTTGCCAATCAGGAAAACATCAACAAGTATTGTCACACCAGCCAAAGCGGAACTTTTCTGGATATACACTATGCTCAATTTGAAAATATGGATATCCCGGTTGAGTTGCAAAAAACCACAATCCCGGATTTGAAAACATCGCTGCCCGAAAAACAACCCATCAAAATTGATCCCTCAAAACCGACGCTCATTTACAATTATTATAACCTCGATCCAAATTGGAAAGCAGATGAGGATCTGAATCGGGTGCTTTTACTCGAACCTTCAGTGTTTAAGACTTATCCCATCTCAGAAAATGCATTCGGATTCATGCTGAAACTGACAGAAAACATCGAAGGCATTCAGGTTTATGTGGGAGAGTTTGACGAACTGCAGCGGGAAATCCATACACAGGACATCATATTTAAAGAGCATCCACTCAACACGAATTACAAGGGCATGGAAGAACCCCGCGACTGGATGTTTACGGTGCAAGGATATTATCCTTCTTTTTTTGCCTTTTGGAAAAAGTGTAAAAAGGAATTGCGCTGATGGATAAAGTAGCCTGGAGAAATGCTCAGAATAATCATCTCATTTTTTCGGTTCAAAACAAGATTTTATTAATTTCGTTTTTTTAATAATATAATTTATCATTTAAAACAATTAAAATCATGTTTGCCACAAATCAAAAATATGATGGCCTGATTGCCATTCTCGGTATCAATCAAATGAAGGGAAGCGTTGAAAGCCCTTTTGACTTTATCACCCTTGCCAATAAAGGAATCGATGCAGATGTGATCCTGAATTTCAGAAAATATTTTAAGATTTCAAGACATGTTACAGCTCAGCTTTTGGATGTTTCTGAACCTACATTATACAGGTGGGTTCGCGAAAATAAAAAGTTGGACCGAAAGTATTCAATTCAACTTTTCGAACTGACGAACCTGTTTTTATATGGTACAGAAGTTTTAGGAGATCAGGACAACTTTTTTAAATGGCTTGAAATTCCAAATGTTGCATTGGGCGGCATGGAGCCCATGAAATTACTTGAGCTTCCTGAGGGAGTTTCAAAAGTTAAAGATTTGCTGGGCAGGATTGAACACGGAGTAATTAGCTAAAACACCATGCTGGTTTACCGGATAACTAAAACAAAAAATGCGGCAGATATCAGTGGAATGGGGGCTGCTCTCTATCCCGGCAGGTGGAATAAAAAAGGAACTCCAGTACTCTATACCGGAATAAACAAAGAAATTGCCTTGCTTGAAAATCTTGTTCATCTTCCCGCCATGATGATGCCTGATTTAGATGTTTTAACCCTTGAGATCCCAAATGATAGCATTACCAAATTGGATACTGATGATTTACGAAAAAACTGGTTTCACTTCCCTGCACCATCAGTACTTGCAGAAATCGGTCAGAACTGGGTTGATGAAAATAAAACTTTAGCCTTACAGGTTCCCAGTGCCATTGTGCACACATCCCGGAATGCTATACTCAATTGCAAACATCCACGATACCCCGAGATCAGGGTTGTTGATCAGCAAAGGTTTTCTTTTGATGCAAGGCTGTTGAAGTGAATTGAAGCCTTTGAATTAGATGGTTATTCGTTATCTGTTAAACGATTAACGATTAACAAATAACAATTAACTTTTAAACCTGCGCTTTCACTTCCGTTTCAACCCTTTCCAACTCAACAGTAAAGTGCCGCATGATCGGGGCTTCTTTTATGATCTTCACACCGGTTTTAATTTGATTCCGGCGTTCGTAAACGTTACCGATGGTAGCAGCTACATATTCTATATGGTTGTTGGTGTAAACCCTGCGCGGGATGGTCAGACGCAGCAATTCCAGATCAGGATAACGGTTTTTGCGGGTGATCGGGTCGCGATCGGCAAGGATAGCGCCAATTTCCACACCGCGAACACCGCCCTCAAGATATGCTTCGATGCCTAATGTTTGAGCAGCAAACTGCTCTTTGGGCAGGTGAGGTAGGAAACGCTTGGCATCCACAAAAATAGCATGGCCACCAAAAGGTTCCTGCACAGGGACGCCATATTCTTTTAGTTTTCCACCTAAAAATGCAACCTGCTTGATGCGTGTTTCCAGATATTCAAATTCGGTACCTTCATCCAGGCCCTGTGCCAATGCGTTCATATCACGGCCCGACATTCCGCCGTATGTGATAAAACCCTCGAACATGATGTTGTAGGTCTGGGCACGTTTCCAGAGTTCTTCCTCTTTAAAACCTATGAACCCGCCCATGTTCACGATCGCATCCTTCTTGCTGCTCATGGTCATGGCATCGGCATACCGGTACATCTCACGTACAATCTCCTTGATGGTTTTGTTTTCGTAGCCCGGTTCCCGCATTTTAATGAAATAGGCATTTTCTGCAAATCGTGCCGAATCAAAAACCACCCGAATGCCGTATGTCTGGGCAAGTTCATATACTTCTTTCATGTTTCGGAGTGAAACCGGCTGGCCGCCTGAGGAGTTACAGGTAACGGTAACAACAATCATGGGGATGCGTTCGCGGGGGTATTTTTTCAACACGTCTTCCAGCTTGTTCAGGTCGAGGTTTCCCTTGAAAGGATGATAAACCTGTGTGTCGAAAGCTTCGTCGATGGTGCAATCTACTGCTGTGGCACGGCGAAACTCGATATGGCCCTTTGTGGTGTCGAAGTGCGAGTTTCCC
>CAYNDN010000638.1:0-3042 GCA_964395075.1 uncultured Lentimicrobiaceae bacterium
GTTAATCATCTTGCAAAGATAATAATATTATTGTGTTATGTTAGCGCCATTATTCCCATGCAGGGGCTGCATGCCGACAATGAAGGCACTGCCGGTTGGAATGCCGACGGCACCGGCCCCGAACCTTATGGAAACGGACATGATGATATAGTTTACTATTCGGCATCGGTGGATTACGACGGCATCAACCCTGATCCGGATGCCTGCCTGGGCCATTTTCTGGAAGGGTCAACCGGATTTTTCAACACCCTTTTGCAATTGCAATACAGAGGCTATGTGATTGGCGACCTGAAAATGAAAATGGGCCTTTGCAGCCTGGGGCCCGATGTGGAAGGCGAAGACTGGGGTTATGAAAATGGATACCATTGGTTGAACGAATATAACAACTATTTTATCATCGAACTCAATGGCGAACCCATACTTGAGTTTTTGCAGGATACCAACAAAATGACTTTCATCAATCCGGGGACGGTTACCTGGGCAACAAAAAGCTCAGTGGGTAAAGTATATGATGTTTCAGGAACTGCTACTCCGGCTGCACAGTTTGTGGCGCAGTCATTCATCAAAGATTTAGGTAGTCATTATCTGGTAACTGATGTTGCGGATATAAGCTATGTGGGGCCTATGCCACCCGGAAACGGCAGAAGCGGGGTATGGTATGAACTGAATGAGGGATATGTGAAAGCTATTCACACAAAAGCAACCTTTGTGGAAGAAGGCCCGGTGAGCGGAAACTGGACTGCAGAAAATTCTCCATATTATATTGAAGGACCTGTAATGATAGAGCCGGGTGATTCATTAATCATTGATGCAGGCGTGAGAGTGGCAACACGCGGCGCTTTCCCGGTTACTGTAAATGGGTACGTGAAGGCCGAAGGAACTGCAGATCAAAATATTCTATTCTCTGCATCCAATCCAAATATTACCTGGGACGGACTGGATTACGAAGGAGAAAACATCGTCGGTGATCTACCTTCGGTTTTTAACCATTGCATTTTCCAGTATGGTCGTGCACAAAGCGGCGGAGAGTACAACAGTGGTGGTGCATTTGCGGTAAGGGATTTTGCAGATCTTCAAATCTATAATTCTATTTTCAGGCATAATATTGCTGATATCTATTCTGCATCACTCGCAACCTGCGGTGGTGCGATAGCATTGTGGAATGCAGACCCGCTTATCCAAAAGTGTATTTTTTATGATAACTATGCCCTGGATTACGCAGGTGCCATATTAGTGTATGCTGAATCAAATCCAGTAATTTCAAACTGTCTGTTTTATGATAATGAATCAGAACATGGAGGTGCCCTGGCATTTTATGAATATAGTAATGGGATTTTTATCAATAATACGGTGGCAGATAATCTGGCTGCATATGGCGGCGGACTCTATTTTTATATGCAATCCAACCCCGAAATTATCAATTCAATCATTTGGGACAATGAAGCCGGCATTGGTAATCAGGTTTATTCATCTTTCAACGCTACAAGTAACCCGGGATTTTACTATTGTGATATTGAAGGCGGCCAGGCCGGATTTGGCGGCAGCCAGATCAACGGAGGATATTATGCCAACCTGGAAGAGTATCCGATATTTAGTGAAGAACCCGATTTGCCACCATACATGCTTGACGGAGAATCTCCCTGTATTGATTTTGGTACGCCCGACACTTCTGCGTGGTATTATCCACAATATCTACCTGAAACCTGCCTGTGTGGAAATCCCCGGGAAACGGGTAATTGTATAGATATGGGTGTTTACGAATATCTTTATGTAGGAATAAAACAAACCAGCACGGGTGATCATGCCCTTAATATTTATCCCAACCCGGCATCTCATGAAACCACGTTAAATTTCTCAGTGCAAAATGCTGCATGGTTTACTGTTGAAATTTATAACAGCATCGGCAAGAAAGTAGAAACCATCTTTGACAGAAACCTGCAGGCCGGTGATCAAACTATAAATTACCAGACTACCCATCTAAAACCAGGGATTTATTTCTGCATCCTGAAATCGGGAGAGCAGGTAATTTCTCAAAAGCTGATCAAGCAGTAGACATCCCCACATCCCAAACCTGACAGGTTTCTCCCATAGATAAAGCCAAGGCAAAAACCTGTCAGGTTTGATTTTCCGCGAAAATCAACATTTAACAATTACACGGTTAACCAATAACCCAGTAACTCAATAACTTTCTTTCAACCAATCAAAAACAAACACATCATGAAAACTTTTACCAAAACAATCGCAAGTTTAATTTTCTGCTGCATGGCCTTAATGGGCTTTGCAAAGCCCTCACAGGATTACACCATCCTGATCGAGGACATCGAAATCCAACCCGGCGTTACCATCGACATCAACGTAAATGTTTACGTCAATGAGAACGCCCAAAGCTGGGACAACACCGGCAAAATCATCGGCATCGAAGGGATGGCCCACACAGCAAACTGTTTGCAACCACTCGCTGAATCCTTTTTCGAAGAAACCGATCCCGCTAAGGAAGTCAACGAATTCTTCGCCATCGACTCACCCGGTAAGGGCCTGAGCGGTATCCCGGAGGGGAATGGTTTTATGTTTGACCAGCTCTATTTTGAGGATTACCTGAATATCTTTTTCGCGGTAATCGATCATCTCAACAATGAAATGGACATTTATCCCCGAACCATTCTCGGCCATAGTCTTGGTGGTTTGATGACCCTGAAACTTCAGGATACGCTTGTAAAACAAGGTACCAACCTGAAAGAGCAATATGGAATTACCCGTACAGTCCTGCTGGCTCCGGCAATCCCGGCCCCACTCGATTGGTCTTTTATTGGCAGTCCACTTGCGCAGGGCCTGCTTACCTATGCCGAGTTTTTCACCCCTGAATATGGCTCTATTTTAAACCTGCCACCACAGGCCTGGGTATTTTCACTTTTTACGAATACGTGTTGTTATTTTCCGCCTAATACCGTCCCTGGTGCACCCACTGCAGCGGAGGCTGAAGCACTCGGATATGTAGGTATCGAACCGGCGCCCATGCTGCTTCAGGTAAGCGGAATGCCTATT
>CAYNDN010000639.1:0-3025 GCA_964395075.1 uncultured Lentimicrobiaceae bacterium
CATGTCCAAGTTGTCTGGCAAAATTTTTAAATGAGTTTTATTAATTTCAATTTCCATTTTTTGCCTCAATCTACCGGTAAAGCTGACCCTGTAGCACATCCCACCGTTGACTTCAAAATTGGTTAGGTGCACAAAGCGCTGGACGAATTCTTGTTTTGTGCTGATGATCTTAACCCGTTCATTACATTCTACAAAACTGACTTTGTGCTTTTTGTATGACAAGACCCTTAGCCATTGATAATCAAGTGTAGTTTCTATATCCTTTTCGGCCTGCATAACCCGGGTGGTTTGGCGTGGAGTAATGAGTTTTTCCAATTGTATTTCTTCCTGCAATGATTTCAAACTACCATCCTTTAGCACCACAATGTATTTCCAGTTGTATCGCTGGCAAGTCTCAAAAAAACCGTCCCACGGATAAAGCCCATCTGAAACAATGGCAATGGGAAGCCGGGGATAAAACTTCTTGATCTTTTGTGCCAAACGTAAAAAAGCCATACGTTCACAGTCCTGCTTTTCAAATTGGTCCTTTCCTTCATTACTGATCCATTCTGTGGCAATGGAAAGGCTCAATCCCGATGGTGTCAACAGTTTTGCTTCCAATACATTGTGAAAATATGTAGTAACGCCGTTTTTGGATGTTTTTTTAAACAATTTTCACAGTGGGGCTTATCATAACTTGCAACTCCTGTTCCATCAATAGCCACTATAGAATGACCATTGAATTTCCATTTTTCTATCTAAGTTAAACGCGTTACGGCTGCCCTGTTTTAGCATGAAAAGTGAGATTGCAGACATACAAATTTCATTCATCTGGTATTCTTTGCATTGCCGGGGGTCAGCTAAATTGTTGAGTTGGGCGGTCATCTCAGGGAAGTGGTTGTGTAACAACCTATTAATCTGTGTGTTAATAATTTTGCCCGGGTTTTTAAAAACATGCAAGACTTTACAGATAAATACAACGAGCAGATTTACGGAACATTACATGGTTTTGACCGGATGATAATTAAAGGGTATATAAGCCATTTTCAACCTCCCGACAAATTTGGAATTGGCAGAAAATGAGTTGAAAGATACTAAATCATAGAAAATCAATAGCCCCGTTGTTTATGGCGGGGGATTGAATTTTTTCTATTTACTACGAGACAAAATCCAGAAAAAATAAGTTTTAAATGTTTGAATCTTTCTGGATTTTGAATAAGTTGTTGTTTGTTAATTATTTAACCCCCATAAATGACGGGGTATAACATATTCTCACCGTCAAACCCTCATCCTAAAAATTTCTTGAATTATAGAGGTTAGTAATTTACAGATTTTCAATTACTTGGTTAGCTATGTTTAAGGTGGGTTAAATATGATCAAATCAGCACTATCATGAACATTCGCTTGCAAGTTATGTTTTTCGGACATCAACAAAATTGCTGATGGAAAAAATTAAGGATCCGTGTGTTTCAATATGTCAGTACGACGAATTAGAAATTTGCATCGGTTGCAGCCGCACCAAAAAAGAAGCAAAAACCTGGTGGAGAATGACAGAAGCAGAAAAGTGCCAGGTGCTTAATAACATTAAAACCAGGATGGGAGACTCATCCAACCGTTACGATCATTATGTTTAATTATGCATCTCTCAATAATTGCTCGATAACCTCAGGGTAATGCTTGTATTCTAATTCATGAATTTTTGCAGCAAGTGATTCAGGTGTGTCATTGGGTTCAACAGGGCATTTGGCCTGAAAAATCACTTTACCGTGGTCATAAATTTCATCCACAAAATGAATGGTTATGCCGCTTTCTTTTTCACCGGCTTCAATCGCGGCTTCATGAATACGCATTCCGTACATGTTTTTCCCACCGTATTTGGGTAAAAGGGCCGGGTGAATATTGATGATTTTCTGGGAGAATGCTTTAAGCAAACTGGGTGGGATCAACCACAGAAATCCCGCCAGCACAATCAGGTCTATTTTCTTGTTAATAAGATTTTGGGCCAGTTTTCCCGGGTCTTTCAAATCCTCTTTCGAAAATACACCAGACTCAATTTCAAGATTTTTGGCCCTTTCCAAAACAAAAGCATCAGCGCGGTTGGAGAGGATCATTTCCACCCTGATGTAGTTACAATTCCTGAAATATCCGGCAATGGCTTCAGCATTGGTTCCATTGCCTGAAGCAAATATGGCTATCCTTTTCATGTGGTAAAGCTATTCAATTCAGGTCCAAAAGAAATAAAAATAGCTATTCATTCGAAAGTGAAGCTAAATACCCGGTAGGAATTAATGAGGTTTGAGGTTACATTTCTGGAAACCCGGTTTCATAATCCCCTGTTATTCTATAATTTAAAAATTTGAGATTTGGATTTCCATAAAAAAAGGCTTGGTAGTTTTTTTAAAAAGTATTTCCTTTGCGCCCTGTTTAACTAAAATATAGTAGATATGTCTGACATTGCAACAAGAGTAAAATCAATCATCGTTGACAAACTTGGCGTTGACGAAAACGAAGTTACACCAGAAGCAAGTTTTACAAACGACTTAGGTGCAGATTCGCTTGACACTGTTGAGCTTATCATGGAATTTGAAAAAGAATTCAATATTGCCATCCCGGACGATCAGGCTGAAAAGATTGGCACAGTAGGCGAAGCTATTAAGTATATCGAAGACAATACTAAATAATTTCCCTCCCTTACATGGAACTCAAACGAGTAGTTATTACCGGTTTAGGTGCCCTAACTCCCTTGGGTAAAACAGTTGACGAGTTTTGGAACAACTTGCTCAAAGGAGTAAGCGGTGCTGGCGAAATTACCCGTTTTGATGCTTCGAAATACAAAACCCATTTCGCCTGCGAATTAAAAAATTTCGATCCAAGAGATTATTTTGACCGTAAAGAGGTTAGAAAACTTGACCCCTATGCCCAGTATGCTTTATTGGCATCTGATCAGGCTGTTGCGGATGCTGGTTTACAATTGGGCGAAATCGACAAAAACAGGGTTGGGGTAATTATGGCTACAGGAATTGGTGGATTTACCACTTTCCTGAAT
>CAYNDN010000640.1:0-3024 GCA_964395075.1 uncultured Lentimicrobiaceae bacterium
TATCTTTCAATTCATTTTCTGCCAATAAATGGCAGAAAATGAATTGAAAGATACTATTAATACGAAAACAAATGGAGCTTGAAAATTTGGAAATCAACCACAAAGCAGGAGAAAGCATCAAATTAACTGAAGCATCAAAAACTTACGAAAAACTGCTTGAAGAGCTACGGTCAAGAGAAATCCCGGATGACATCATTTCGATCGCAAACCAGGAAACCGAAGCCATCATCAATTCCCGAAGCATTGATACCTTATTGGCCAAAGAGATTAAAAAAGCCACGCACCGTTTAGTAAAACTACTTGTGAAACAATTGAAACTGTCACCCAAAAACTACTACCGAAATATTTGGCTCGGTACAGGTATGGCAGGATTTGGAATACCGATGGGGGTGGCCTTTGGGGCAGCCTTCGACAACATGGCGTTTATCGGTATTGGCCTGCCAATTGGGTTGGCTATTGGTATGGCCATAGGATCAGGAATGGACAAAAAAGCAAAGCGTGAAGGACGCCAGTTAGATATTGAATACGAACATTAGCATTTTAGAGATGGGCTAAAATCATTTTTGCCAACCATTTTTTTAAGAGATCGATGCATGAAATTGAGATATCGATGATTCAGGGGATGATTACAAAAGCCCGATAGACCAAAATCAGACAAATTAGTGAAGTATTCGATCAAATAGATTCGGAAACATTTTGATAGCATCCCCGCCACAAATGAACATAAAAAAAAACCCGGACGTAATGCCGGGGTTTTCAATTATGCATTCTGCTCTGCTTTATTCTTGTCTTCCAGCTTTTTTATAATATCTTCCTGAACTACCTTTCCAACCGGTGCATATTTAGCAAATTCCATGGAGTAGTTTGCACGACCACTAGAGATATTCCTCAAAGTGGTTGCGTATCCAAACATCTCCATCAACGGAACAGTTCCATTTAGTTTTTGTGAACCTTTGCGATGACGGCGCATCGACTCAATCTTGCCACGCCGTTTGTTCAGGTCGCCAACAACATTTCCAATGTAGTCATCCGGAACGTTTATTTCAATGTTCATCAGCGGCTCAAGCAATACGGGTTCAGCTTTCATAAAGCCCTGCCTGAAAGCAATGGCTGCACATGTCTGGAAAGCCATGTCAGAAGAATCCACAGGGTGGAAGCTTCCATCGGTAAGCACGACACGCACATCCAGAATTGGATATCCGGCCAGTACGCCTTTTGCGAGTACTTTCTTAATCCCCTTATCAACTGATGGAATGAATTCGTTGGGGATCGCACCACCTTTGATATGGTTCACATATTCGTAACCATTACCTTCGTTGGGCTCAATACGGATAACCGTGTGCGCAAACTGCCCTTTACCGCCGGTTTGCTTGGAATGCTTGTAATTACTCACCGTTTCAGCAGTAATGGTTTCGCGGTAAGCAACAGATGGCTCGCCAATTTCAACCGGTACACCAAACTCATCTTTAATCCTGTCGATGATGATTTCCAAATGCAGCTCACCCATGCCTGAAATGATCGTTTCTTCTGTTTCATTGTCGAACCGTGCATTGAATGACGGGTCTTCATTTGACAGCTTGGCAAGTGCCTCGCCAAGTTTACTTTGATCCTTGCGCTTTTCAGGTGTAATTTTCAACTCAATAACCGATGGAGGAACATGAATGGACTCGAGCAACAGCGGATTGTCTTTATCACAGAGTGTGTCGCCGGTTTTTGTCACTTTCATGCCAACCAGTGCAACAATATCACCTGGCAATGCTTCCGCAACCTCCACACGTTCTTTGGCGTGAATTTTCATGATCCGGCCAATGCGTTCTGTTTTGTCTTTGGTTGCGTTTAAAATCTGCATACCATTTTCGAGTCGGCCGGAAAAAACACGAATAAATGTTTGCTGCCCAACGTAGGGATCATTAATCAGTTTAAAAGCCAGTGCTGAAAATGGGTCTTTCGCCGACGGACCTCGGGTGTGCGATTTCTCAGGTTTATCAATATCATTGCCAACAACAGCTCCGATATCAAGCGGCGATGGCAGATAATCGATAACAGCATCCAGCAAAAGCTGAACACCTTTATTTTTATATGCGGCACCGGTAAATACCGGCGTAATCTCCAGCTTCAGTGTGGCATCGCGAGCAGCCTGCTTAAGCAAATCAACCGGAACTTCCTGCTCGTCAAAAAAGAGACCCAGCACTTCATCATTAAAATCAGCTACTTTCTCAATCAGAAAATTGCGCGCATTAAGGGCTTCTTGCTTGTACTCTTCAGGAATGTCAGTTTCGATACGCTCATATTCATCAAAAATGTATGCTTTCTGCTCAATAACATCAATCAGGCCTTTAAAGTCATCTTCCGAACCCATAGGGAGCTGGAAAGCAACGGCATTGGCATCCAGGTATTCGTTCATCTGCTTTACAACATCATTAAAATCAGCACCTGTCCGGTCCATTTTATTGATGAATGCTATACGTGGTACGCGGTAACGGTCAGATTGATTCCATACGGTTTCACTTTGGGGCTCCACACCACCAACAGCACAAAAAAGTGAAATCATCCCATCTATTACGCGCAGCGAACGCTCTACCTCAATGGTAAAATCAACGTGCCCTGGGGTATCGATGATGTTGATATCTGAATCTTTCCACTTACAGGAAATAGCCGCTGAAGCGATGGTGATGCCACGTTCCTGCTCTTGTTTCATAAAATCCATAGTAGCCCGGCCATCGTGCACCTCACCCATTTTACGGGTGGTTCCGGTATAAAATAAAATACGTTCGGTAACAGTGGTTTTTCCGGCATCAATATGCGCGGCGATTCCAATGTTCCGCAGTTTCGACAAAATCATTGTAAAATTGAATTTGGGTATTAAACTAATAATCAAAAAATTAATATGGCCTTGGCCAAAAATGGCGGCAAAAGTAGTTTTATTTTAACTTGTTTAGATTAAGTTTAGATTAATAAAAGATAATGAAAGATTTAGGGAGGTTGGAGGGTAATGCCATTAACTTAACAAATACTCATATAAGA
>CAYNDN010000641.1:0-2998 GCA_964395075.1 uncultured Lentimicrobiaceae bacterium
ACCCGCTTCCCCAGACCTTGAAGCGTCTGACGAAGGAAGACCTTCGAGCGTCAGAAATGAAATAGCGATTCGGATTATTCAATGTATTTTTTTGGATGACTATTTGACGTTCCGATGTCCGCCACAGGCGAGATAAATCCTGCGGACGATCGAAATTAGATCCCACGCAGGCATCAAAGCATACGATTACAGGAGTCCGTATAAACTGACCCGCTGCTCCAGAGAAATTTAATCTTTCTTATGAATGTTCGTATTGAAGAATGTGTAAAGCTTTTCGGCTTTTTGTTTACCGATTCCCTCCACAGATGCCAGTTCTTTTTCAGTGGCGTTAATGATTTCGACAATTGAGCCAAAAGATTGTAAGAGTCGCTTCGCAAGTTGTGGCCCCACCGAGGGAATCGAACGCAGAAAATAAACATGCTTGCCGTGATCTTTACGCCCGCCTTTGAGCCGCATGGTAAAGTGGGATTCGGTTTTCATATTTTGCATGCCTACCCTCAATATGGCATGTGCTGTTTCCTCTTTATCCTTCACAGTGAAAACTGGTATTTGCCATCTTGCCATCACTGACAATAAAGCTCCCTTCAAGGCTTCGTTACTTATATCATGGCTGGTTTCGAAGAGATTTCCTTCAATGATGATCAGGCAAACCTTTCCGCTTGACCGCAATTTGCTGCATTGCCTGAACAACCTGCCTGATAAAACTGATAGCGCAAAATCATTTGCGGTTTTGCGCTCAATCAATACTTCATTATTCACCAGATAATCCCCGGCCTTCAGGGTTTTATAGTTCAGATATACTTTTTCACCGTCAAGCAAATCCGGCACTACCGACATTTTTTCACGGTGGTCACAGGTAATGGAAATGTTCATAATAACAGCGTTGATAATGATAAGGAACAAAAGTACATGATTTGTGGGATTTGCTCCAGCCACAAAAAGATGCAGGTGTGTGAAATCGCATTTAGGCAGCAGGGGCAAATTACGCCAGAGATTAAAGAAGGATTTTAGTGGGTTGAAAAATATTTGGATGTTCACGGCCAACGCCCCAGGTTATGTCCTGAATGCAAATCTGCCGAAATGCATACTGTGCAGCTACCACCACCCATCAGGAAGGGGGACTTCTGTTATTTTCCAGCGTTTCAACTTGAAATTGATATATTTTACCCACCGTGATTTAATTGCGATAGCCCAGGTACCAATTTTACCGGTGCTGCACTTTGATTAGAAAAAGCGTAATTTTGCGCCGCTAAATAATACTGAACTGATGAGTGCACCTATCAAAGAGCTGAGCTACGAAGAGATAAGCGAAATTCTCAAGGAAAAAGACCACCGCGTAATTTTCAGAAAAACGAACATCATCCCCGATGATGAGGACTTGTTCAAGGATCTTACTTCTTATGTAAACTATAACAATATTCCACAAAAATCGGTTCTCGGTATCGATATTTACCAGTACAGCACCGGCTATAGCGAACTTGAACAGTCCCTCATCCCCTACCTTTTTCGCAGGTTCATGGAAACAGCTATCGAACAGTGTTTCGTAAACCACCGGTATATTTTTCAGAAGTATGATAAGCAGCGGATAAACGATCACTTTATCAGTACAGGTGATGGTGGTTTTTTTATTTTTGATACACCATTGCATTCCCTGCTTTTTGCCATCAATTTTGCCATTGTACTCCGGGTTTACAATGCATTCCACTTCTATCCCAAACTGCGCCGTATTATTGGCAGCATCAACATGCGTTATGCAATTACTTATGATAATATCTATAAATTCGGGAACAATTTTTTTGGACGGGCCATTATCAACAATGCACGTATCCTGCAGCGTGACAACCTGAACCGTTGCCTTATCGACCAGAATGTTAATAAGTGGTTCCTGGTAAACATTGGAGGGTTAGAAAACCTACAGGTACTCACAATGACTGAGATTTCAAACATCGAAGAATTCCTGAACGATTACGATTGCAGCGTCCTTGATGATTACCCGGATGAAATTTTTGGTATTATCGAAAAACGCACCTACGGAATCATTAACTCTGATATTCTTAAAATCGGGATTATTCAATCCAAATCAACCGAGTTGAATATTTACCTGCTACACCTGCAGGTTGCGCTTAAACTAATCAATGACGATGATCCCGACCAGACCAAGGTTTTCACAATCAGCCTTGGCAATCTCAACACAACAGGGATTTGATAATAAAGGCAAACTTTTTACTTCGGATTTAATAACCGAATAACACACTGTATAATTTAAAAACACAAATTTTTCCTATATATGGATTTACAACTTAAAGGCCAGCTTTTTCTTGTGGGCGGAGCAACTGCCGGATTTGGCAATGCAGTAGCGAGAGCATTAATTGCCGAAGGAGCAACGGTAATTGCTGTGGCACGAAATGCCGAAAACCTCAGTGAATTCGCCGCTCAGTTTCCTGAACAAATAGAAGCCATCAATGGCGATATTACCGATGGCGATATCATTGATCAGATAGTTGACTACATTGGTGAGAGACGCATAGACGGGATGCTCATTAACGCAGGTGGGCCACCTGCTAAACCAGCCCTCGAAACAACCATGGAAGACTGGGATTTGGCCTGGTTTACAGTGGTTAGATGGAAAATTGACCTGGTGATGAAACTGATGCCCAAATTCAGGAAACAACTATATGGCCGCATTTTGTTCGTGGAAAGCGTTTCGGTGAAACAGCCCATCGAAAACCTGGTGCTGAGCAACTCACTGCGAATGGCCGTGGTTGGATATGCCAAAACGTTATCGCAGGAAGTGGGTAAAGAAGGCATAACCATAAATATTATGGCACCGGGCTATCACGAAACACAGGCTGTAAAACGTGTGCTGAACAAAAAAGCCGAAACCTCCGGCAACTCTTATGAGCAAGTGCAGCAAAACCTTGAAAAGAGCATACCGGTCGGGAGAATGGGTGAACCTGCCGATTTCGGATCATTGGCAGCCTGGCTGCTTTCACCACAA
>CAYNDN010000642.1:0-1130 GCA_964395075.1 uncultured Lentimicrobiaceae bacterium
CGTGGCAAATCGCCCGCACCGGAAATGTGCATCTTATTTCCATTTCAGCGGAAGCAATTGGCCAACTCGAAAATGCAGATTACATCGGCGCTTTCAACAGCGAAGGAAATTGCGTTGGCTATGCCGATATATCCGGCGCAGCCGAAAATATATTGCTTACGCTATATGGCGATGATTTGATGACGGAGGAAAAGGATGGGCTTGAGGAAGGCGAAACCATTAGCCTGAAAGCGTATAGCGATAATTCTAATGAGGAAACTTCAGTGAAAGCAGAATGGAATCCGGCGTTTGCCAGTGCCGACGGAAAATTTGTTGCCGAGGGGCTTTCTGCAATCTCAGCCTTGAAGCTTGAGGGGGCTTCGGGCGTTGGCGGGGAAGTCCTTGCGGCGGCAAACATTTCTGTTTACCCCAATCCCGCAAAGGATGTGCTGAATATAACCCTGACAGTCCACGAAACTTCGGAACTGACAGGTTTAACTGCCACCCTCCTCACCGCCGATGGCCGCTGGGTGAAAACATTCACCCTCACCGGCGAAAAAACTACCGTTGACATCAGCGACCTGCAAGCCGGCGTTTATCTGCTCATCATAAAATCCGCAACCAGCAAACTGACAGAGCGGATTATTATAACACCTTAGTCAGCGGTTGCTTTTCATAATCATGCCGGCTGTGAGAGAAATTTCGCAGCCGGTTTTTTTTATGAAATATGCCTAAACCATTTGGGTACTTAATTGTCTGTTAAATAACTCATATTAATAGATTTTCAAATGTTTTTTGAACATTAATAGTTTTGTAGCAAGGACTATTTAGTGTTTGTCTCTAAAGTCCAACTTCTTCGTTGTTGCTCAAAATCCAAATCCTCGAATACCTGAGTATACTGTGGTTTGAATTTTTCACACGCCTCGAATTTGAACTTTATAGAGCAAACACATGACATTATGGACAGAAACTATTTATACAAATACCCATGGGGATTAAAGCACCCAAAATCAAATTATTATAAGAATCCCGACAAAGTTTGATCATTTAAGCATGCGGAACTAAAAGGCGATAATGAGCCGGACGATTTTTATCAGGAAAACCTTTTTATCCGTATTTTCGCATTTTGATGAAGTGAACACAACTGGAAT
>CAYNDN010000642.1:1140-2996 GCA_964395075.1 uncultured Lentimicrobiaceae bacterium
GGAATGTCCTTTTTGCCAGCTGCATGATGAAAGGTTTGGCATTTCTAACAGGAATAAATATTCTTACTGACATGATAAAAAATTTGATTATTAACCTGGTAGTATATTTTTTGATTTCAATATTTGCAGTATCGGCGAATAATAGGGCAGATTCTATTGCCGCTGCATTTGAATCAAAGATCACCCATTATCAGAACAGCGGAAAATTGGATTCTGCTATTTTCGGATCCCTGAACCTTTTGGATTTTTCAAAGTACAATAACCTGCAACCTGGGGTGTTAAAAATCAAGGGTTGACACTTTTTTTTCTTCCCCCCATATTTAAAGCAGCCCTTCGTTTCATTGTTAAAGATTCACTCAGATTTTTAGTGCTCCATTGTTTAATATGCTTTGTTTTAACGCTTTCCAGTGCTTTTATGATTGTAACTTTTTCAAATTCACCGCAAAAGGCAGGGATGGTTAAAGATAAATCAGTTATTCCAACCGACTTGTTATTACTGATATATGTTTTGTATTTGCCAAACGAAGATTCAAGGATATCTGAACTGCTAAGAATATGATCGGTATCCTTCACCGATTGAATTGTTTGAGTAAAGTATGTGTCAATCATATCTTTGAACTGTAATGTTCTACTATCATGAGTATTGGCGAAAAGTGTCAAACAATCTTTTTTTGTGGTTTCAGATAAACCAAAATTCTTTATAGTCTTTTGTATTTGATTGGCTATTTGAATTAATTCCACAAGTTGCCGTATTAGCTTTTCATGTGCTTTAACACCCATTAATTTTTCTTTTTCCATTGGGTTTAACTTTCCGTCATCGATCAATTTTAATATGGATAGCCCCCAATCAAATATGGGCTTCAGATTCATAAATCTTGAATTCACCCTTTGTTGTGGTGGAAGAATGTAAGACAACTTACTCAAAGACATACTGCCCCTGAGGTGGGCCAATTTTTTACAATAGGCATCAAAATCAGTATCATTTTTAAGCAGTTCCTTTATAAACCAGGAAAGTTTGTGGTTAATGTCATGAACATGAGGAATTAATGCCAGCTTTAATGCTTTTTTAATAGCATTCCCCATATCAGCTACAGCGTATTTTATTTTGCCAATCTCAAGGGTAAGCTCATGGATTACCTCTTTGATTTGTTCACCTGTCCATGTATTTGATGCAACTAATTTCAAGCAGACCATGTTTTGATAATTCAAGGGTTTTGAAAAATCAATATTTGCCTCCCTTACACCAAGTATTAGCAGTAGCTTATCATTCCCGAATTCAACACTTTCATCAATCATAATAATCCAATCATCGGCATTTTCCTTTTCTTTGTTAAGTGAATAAATGCCAACTTTCTTTGCCCAAATTAATATGGTTACATGAGTTGGTGTTTTCAGGTTAAGGTTCAGATAAATATTCAGCAGTGCGATGGTTTTACTAATAGATCTAAAACTGGAAGAACAATTAAACTTTAAAGCCAAAACAAGAATAATTATGGCTTGGGAAAAAGAATGATAAGTGGGACGAATTTCACCCTCCTTATTCAATTTATAATCTCGTTTAGTTTTTTTTGATTTTCACAAGTTCTACATTCCATTTTTCGCATTCCTGTTTACTACGTAGATATTTATTTTTCCAGTTATCCCTACTAAGGGTAAGTTCTCTAATCCTTTTATTTAATGCCTTGGCTTCTTTACCTCTTTTTATAGACTTAGCTTTCCAGTCGATTGAAGTGGAATTTGAGGACGAATTACTTTTGTGTTTTTTCATAAAAAATATGTTTCCACAAAAGTAAAATAAAATTTTTTATGGAACGATAATAAATGTTATTAAATGCTAATTTTTAACACCCCACCTG
>CAYNDN010000643.1:0-765 GCA_964395075.1 uncultured Lentimicrobiaceae bacterium
TAACCCCTTTACGCGAAAACAAAACACCACCGCTAACCACCGTCGAAGTAATCACCGATTTGCCATCCGTTTTTTTAACACGCAAACTGATTTTCCCATCATCGAGCAGGATGTTTTCTCCAACTTTCACATCCGTTGCCAATCCTGAATAATTGATGTAAATCGTGCGATCATCAGTTTTTTCCTTGTCGGAAGTAAACTTCACGGTATCACCTTTATTTAACCGGATTCCCTTCGCGGCCACATCTCCTACCCTGATTTTTGGGCCCTGCAGGTCAGCAAGTATAGCTACGTGGGTTTCAAGCTTTTCGTTGAGCCGGTGAATATCATTGATTATTTGTTCAAACTTATCATAATCAACATGGGAAAAATTTAGCCTGAAAACATCAACACCGGCAAAGATGAGTTTCTTTAGCATTTCAGGAGATGATGTAGCAGGGCCAACCGTGGCAACAATTTTTGTTTTCATTTCTTGAAGCGTATTTAAACACAAATATCCAATAATTTTTTCAACCTCAAATCTGACTAAATATTTATAACACTCAGCCCGGTTAGTTATAGAGTTTCCTGATGCTGCGGGTTTGGGTGGGTTTTAATTTCACTTTTTGTTCGTCCGCTTGTCGCGTGAGTTCCAAAAGGTGATATTCCAAATCTGAGAGTATGTTGTTGACCAGGCGTGATATTTTAGCAGCCTTGCCCTTTTTATTTTTTGTATCCTGAAAATCGATGATATTACAATTAAAAATGTCATTCAAAAGACTTATC
>CAYNDN010000643.1:775-2996 GCA_964395075.1 uncultured Lentimicrobiaceae bacterium
TATCTCGTCAGGGATGTCCGCAATTTCAAATGCATGAAAATGTCCTTTCAAAAAAAGTAAAAAGCTCCGGATCATTGGTTCACCGGAGGTACGGTCTTCAATGAGAAAGCATTCCGCCTCGTCTTCGTTTTTGTAAAAAAAGAAAGGGAAACTCACGGCCTTGTTTTCTGCAACATAAACCGGCAGGTCAGCCTGCTTGGTGAAGTTTAACTTAAGCTTCCTGTTTAATTCAAAGGCAAGTTTGTAATCTGCCATGGTCGTGGAAATTGTGAATACAGAAAAATCATGGCTTAGGTTTTCCTGGGGCTTAAACTTCGTTTTCTTCATCCTTTTAGAACGATTTTGCTCATTTCAAAGTATCAGTTTTTGATGTGATTTTTTCCGGGGTTTCTTTAAATTGGGCATTCAGATTCAAGCCACTATGCGCCCGTCAGCATAAACCCTGGGATGCTTTTTGCCCACAAAATGCACAATGGCAAAAAGTATGGCAATATTAACCGGGAACAAAATCACAGATGAAATCCCGTAGGCTGCCGGCAAAGTTCCGAATAAAATCCCAACCGCGCCAACGGTGAGTGCGTAGGGCATTTGCGTTTGCACGTGATTGATATGATTACATGAGCTTGCCAGTGAGCTCAGGATGGTGGTATCAGAAATGGGTGAACAGTGGTCGCCGAGCACTGACCCGGCAAGCACCGCCGATACAACATTGTGAAAAATCGCAATGGCCGGATCGTATTCAAAACCTGCATCCATACAGATCAGCCAGGATGCCGGTAAAATGAGCGGATAGAGTATAGCCATTGTTCCCCATGAAGACCCGGTGGAAAACGAAACCAGGGCAGCCAGCAAAAATGTGAGTGTTGGCACAACATACGGGCTTAGCTGAAATTTTATGAGGCTTGTTGATATAAATTCAGCAGTGTGCAGATGCTCGGTGATCAGAGCTATCGACCAGGCTAAAACAAGAATCAAAACTGCTGTCAGCATTGTTTTGAATCCCTGAACCAAAGCATCGATACTTTTTTTCAGGTTAAGTATTTTTTGCGAAACCGATAGCAAAATGGCAACAATAACACCACCTAAAGATGACCAGAGCAGGGCGCTGAATGAATCAGCATTGCCGATAACCCTGGAGATATTTCCGGTGAAAGTTTCGGCCTCGCCCCAGCCAACGGCTTGAATACCTGTTATCACGAGGCCGGCAATTGTCCCCAGCACAACCACCATTACAGGAATAAAGGCATTGTACCACCGCGCTGAAACACCGGGTTCAGGTTCTGATTCCTCACCGAAACCTTCGGCTGAGGTTGCTGAACCCTGAGCTTCATAAGTCCCCTCTCTCGCCGACTTTTCATAGCGATACATCACGCCAAAATCCCTTCGCTTCCAAATCAGAAAAAACATAAAGAATATCGCCAGAATCGGATAAAAAGAATATTGCAATGAGTTCAGAAATACATCGTATGGGGTTTCGTCCAGTCCGAGATTTTTTATTCCATCCTGAATATAACTCAGTTCGGCACCAATCCAGGTTGTAACAAAAGCAATTGAAGCGATGGGTGCCGCAGTGGAATCAACAATGTAAGCCAGTTTTTCACGGGAGATTTTAAGGCGGTCGGTAACGGGCCGCATGGTGTTCCCCACAACGAGCGTATTTGCGTAATCATCAAAAAATATCAAAATCCCCAGCAACCAGGTTACCAGTTGGCCTGACCGGGCGTTGTTGGCATATCGCGAAAGAAACATCACCACACCTTTCATCCCGCCGTTTTTTGTGATCACCCCAACCATTCCGCCAATCATCATCGAAAAAATGATGATGGACAAATGACTGCTATCCTGCATAGATTCCAGCACGTAAGTATCGATAACAGCAAAAAAACCATTGAACAGGGCCTCAAAAAAATGCTGTCCCTGGTAAAAGAAAATGATGAATGTTCCTACCAGGATACCTGTGAACAGAGCTGAGTAAACCTCGCGAATAACGAGAGCCATCACAATGGCAATTAATGGCGGGAGAATGCTCAACCACAATGGTATTGGCAGGAAATCATTTTTAAAGTTAAAATCCTGAACCTGAATATTCAGCGATTCCTTGTTTTCAAAAACATAACGGTATTCCGCAACGCCATTGGTAAAATCCAGCAAGTGAACATCCCCTTTGATGCTGGCCGGAATTTTGCCGTTTACCAGCGATTTCATCCCGGGATCGGTTACG
>CAYNDN010000644.1:0-2988 GCA_964395075.1 uncultured Lentimicrobiaceae bacterium
TAAAAACTTCTCGATTGTTATTCCCTGTTTGGTTTTGGCTTGTCCAAGTTGGGATAAAGTAGTATCATATTTTTTTATGGAGATAAAGTAAGGAACTGTTTCCTGGTGGAATTAGAAATCATTAGTAATTTGTTTTAATAAAATGGCAACAAAACTGATAGAAATTTCACGGGGCAAAGTAGTTGAAACCATCCATCGTGGTGATGTTGTAGTGGTGAATACGGATGGTGAAATTTTGCATTTTGCCGGTGATCCTGAAAAATTTACCTACTGGCGCTCGGCAGCAAAACCCATCCAGGCTTTTAATGTGATATTGGGCGGAGCCGCCGACCATTACCATTTTACCGATGCTGAAATAGCGATCTTGTGTGCCTCCCATTATGGTGAAAAATTCCATATCAAAACCATAGAATCAATTCTTGAGAAAATCGGGTTAACAGAAAACCATATTCTGGGAGGGATAGTAAATTCGTTGAGTTATGATTATGCTTTAAAAATGGCTCGCAATCAGGCCAATTTAAATCCGATGATTACCGATTGCTCCGGGAAGCATGTTGGTTTTTTAAGTGTTTGCCAATTCAAGGGTTTCCCGGTTGATAGTTATAAAGAACTCTCCCATCCCGTGCAGCAGGAAATTCTGGATATCATCCAAAAAATGACGGACATGAAAAAGGAGGATATAACAATAGGAATTGATGGCTGCTCGGTGCCGGTTCATGCCATGCCGCTGAAAAATATGGCCCTGGCATACGCCCGGCTGGCCAATCCAGATAGTTTGGAAGAACCTTATAGAAATACTTCCTTTCGTATTTTCAATGCCATGAACCAGCACCCGGAAATGATATCCGGCACCAATGGTTTTTGCACGGATTTGATTGCTGCCACCAACGGGAAACTGGTTGGCAAGGTGGGTGCTGAAGGTGTTTACTGCGTGGGTATGAAAGACAAAAACATCGGATTTGCCATAAAAATGGAATCAGGTGGTATGAACGTATTGCCTCCTGCGGTGATCCGGGTATTGAAGTTTTTGAACCTGCTCACCAAATCAGAACTTGAAAGCCTGGCAAAATACGACTGCATAGACAACACCAACGATTTGAACCAGGTGGTTGGTAAGAAGCGGGCTGTGTTTGAGTTGGATCAGAAATAATCCAGATTACCCAAACAAACAATCCATGGTTACATCTTTGGTGATAATGGCCCGACTGTATTCATTTGGGTTTAGGCCCCATGTGGAAACCAGTATGGTGTAAATGGTTTTCTTAGTGCCTGTTACCTGGCGGAAAATAGATTCTTTTTTCCTTAACTTTTGTAAATACGCTGCATCCATTGAAAACTCATCATTATAAAACTTCATTTCACAAAGATTTACAACACCATCAGCTCTATCAATTACCAAATCAATTTGTGCCTCCAGGTTGTGCCAGGCATAGTTTTCCGATTCTATCTGGTCGCACCTCAAGGCCTTCTTTATTTCTTCGGAGTGCTTTAAACATATTGTTTCAAAGGTATATCCACACCATGTTTTGTATGCCGGCTTTTGAAAAATCCCGGTCCATTTTGTGCCTTTATTGCCTTGCATAAATTGCAGATAGAACAGGCAAAATTCATCATAAACCCTGTACAAGGTGGCTTTGCTATTATCCTTGTAAGCATCGTATTTTAAAACAAAACCCGATTGTATCAATTCTTCCATCGCATTTGAAAACCTGCCACCTGAGGAGATATTGAGCTTGGTTAAAATTTCATCTCTTGTGATGCCCTTTTTCCTGCCCACGGCCAGTGCGTCCAATATTCTTTGATGGTATGAGCCTTCATTGAACAAGGATTTAAAAACTTCATTGTACTCATTTTCCAAATATGCGCCCGGTGCAAAACACAAATCTTCGATACAAGTAACCGCTGAATCCCCAAGTTTTACGTGTTCCAAATACTCAGCAACTCCACCCAGGGCCATGAAAATCTTCAATATTTCATATTCCACCATACTAATGCCTTTGTATTTAAAAAAGGCTTTGGTTTCCTGTAAATTAAAGGGCTTGAGTTTAATGGTTTGCGTTATTCGCTTGCTCAGGCCTTTCGAATTGTTGATGATCTTTTTAATCATATATGAAGCCGCAGAACCACATACTACTACAATCAGGTCGCGCCGGGTGGTGCAGTAGTCGTTCCAAAAATTCTCAAAAGCAGCCAAAAAGCCTGATTTATGCGAATCGACCCAGGGAAACTCATCAATAAAAAGCACCTTTTTTTTCCTGCTTTCTTTTTTCCCCTTTAAGAATGTTTTTAAAAGGCTGAATGCTTCGAGCCAGTCGGCAGGTTGTTTTTGTGCAGCAAATTTATTTGTTACCTCATTTAGCTTGAGCATAAAGTTTTTAATTTGCTCCGGCTTTTTCCCTTCACTCAACCCGGTAAAACTAAAAGTGATTTTATTTTCAAAATACTCTCTTATTAAGTAGGTCTTGCCTATTCTCCGCCTTCCGTAAACAGCAATTAGCTCCGACCTATGGCTGCTCAGGGCATCAGATAAAATTTGCATTTCGCGCTTCCTTCCTGCAATATTCTGGATCATAAGCTATAGGTTTTAGATATTATTAGTGTGCCAAATTTATAAATATTTCATTAATTTGGCACACTATTAAATAATTAGCTCCATTTTATTAATGTGCCAAATCACTTAAAATAGTTTCATTTTGGCACATGAATAATTATATCTCCAATATTTCAAAAATGGGTCAATGGGAGATAGAAACTGATTCGATGAATCCCTGCACATTTCACCCATAGAGCCTATAACGCCATGAAAGTGATGGGCCTTGATGAATACACCAAAGATATAGAAAACTATATCATCGACAATGTGAGTTGGGATAAGGATTTGCTCGTTAAAACATTTGAGGTGAATAAACGTATTTTGGGAATTAATTAGTGCTTGTCCATAATGTCGTGTGTTTGCTCTATAAAGTTCAAATTCGAGGCGTGTGAAAA
>CAYNDN010000645.1:0-2981 GCA_964395075.1 uncultured Lentimicrobiaceae bacterium
ATTCGTAAGTGCCTTTGGTGAGGTCGTGCATAGTGTTGGTTTTGGTGTCTTCGAGCAGGGCTTTGGTTATACCGTCGATTTCCAAAAGCTGTATCGTGAATATTCCGGCCTGGTCAACCTTGTAGCCCAACTGCACTTCTTCGGTAAAGGGACGTGTTTCGATGGCGAGTTGATCGTAGTTGCCGAAGGTATAAATCTCAGGGCGGCCTGCTGCCCCCGAAAATATTTTCCAGGCATCGGTTTTAAGTTCGAAACCTACCATGGCCTGGTCATCAAAGAGCAGGAGCATATCATCGCTTTGGCCATTTTGGTTTGTGGTGGCCAGGCGCAGGCCGTTGGTGAACTCGCTGTCGCCTTTATAATATGATGAGGCATTCTGGTGTGTGCGTGCACTGTTGTCGATCGTGAAATCGGAAGCTGCAGTGGCATACACAAAAAATCCCTGCATGGGAGGAATGTATTGCTGGCCTCCGTTTGTTGAACCACTTCCCGACCAGATATCATATTCTTCATTTTGGCTGTCCCGGTAATATATGGCGCCATAGGTATCATCCATCACATCCCAGTCGATAGACGACGGGTATGGGTTTCCGAGGAGGTTCATACCATCGTTTTCTCCGACACCTGCCGATGTCATGGCGATGGTTTGCTCGCCTGTGAGTGGTGTGCCATTGAAGGAATAGGTGGTGGCTTTTGACGGAGTGCCCCAGAGGGCGTAACCCTGCCTGGTGTTCAAATCGGTTTCAGGGTCTGTTATTTCCAACCACAGCCCGCTTGCTTCGTCCCAGCTTTGGAGATAATCACCAAGGAAAGTGTTGGCTGTAATCCCGGTGCAGGGAATGGAAATCAGGTGCCAGGCACTTTCTGACATATAACGTTGCATGGTGATGGTTCCGTTGTTGGTGATGTTACCACTGGTAATTAATGTTCCTGTACCTGATTCACCTGATGCAATCGTTAGGTTAGCCCCGCTAAGAACTGTTAATTGAATACAAGTGGCTGATTCGGTTTCTGCAATTATCGGTGCAGTGCCTGTGTTTGTGATCTTTGTATCATAGGTGTTGTCAGGTGTTTCACCAATATCCCAATTGCCGGCTGTACTCCATGAGGAACTTGCCGAACCATCCCAAACAGCACATTTTTCCAACGCGCCCATATCAATAATTTCATTCTGGATTCTTGTATTTCCATCTGCATCAAAACTTGTTGAATTTGAAGAGTTATTACCCACATCAATACAGGGAGATCCGGGAAGCAGATTCATATCTCCACCTGAACTTGGTGCGTTCGGAACTGCCGTCGTAAAAGTTGGGTCTGAACTAATGTTTCCGGTACCAATCATTATGCCATCTTCAAGATCACAATAGGAGTAGGTTGGCAGCGCCCCACCTTCATTATATACGTCAGTTGAAGTATTGTCCCATAAAATACAATTTGTTAGTGAAGGATTGCAATTAGCACCCGTTCCAGACTCACCATTGTACATTCCCCCACCTATAATGGAAGCTTCATTTCCACTAAACGTACAATTTATAATAACCGGGTTACAGGTTGCGCCTTCCTGAGTATTATTAGCCATACCGCCGCCATAGGGTGCTTTATTTCCAGTAATAATACAGTTTGTAAAAGTAGGGTTGCAAATGCCCTCACTATTACTTGCGCCGAAGTTATATATTCCTCCGCCAAGACCACTGGAAGCTTCGTTTCCACTTATTATGCAATTTGTTATATTTGGGCTGCAGGTAGCCGTAAAGGCATAGTTATAAATACCTCCACCATATTCATCTGTTGCCTGGTTATTAATGATGGTGCAGTTTGTAATGGTTGGTGAGGCCGAATTAACAGCATCTTGATTGAGATTGTATATGGCTCCCCCTCCACCGGCGGTATTTTCACTAAAAGTGCATCCTGTTATGGTTGGACTTGCACTCATATTAGCGATCCCTCCACCATATACATAGAGGCCACTTGTGGTATTATTGCTAATTGTGCAGTTTTCAAGGGTTAAATTGTTGCAAAAGTTACTAATTCCACCACCATCGTCATTATTTGCATCCCCATTTGTAATTGTTAAGCCTGAGATTGTAACCACAGCGGCACTGTTTGTGCTGCCAATATCGAAGACGCGTGAAGAATTATTCCCGCTTATTGAAAGCAGTCCGGCTCCCGGGCCGGTGATTGTCATACTTTTATTAATGCTTAATTGCCCGGATGTTAGTGTTATTGTTCCGGTTACACTAAATGTAATTTCCTGACCTACACCAACATCAAGGATTGCCTGCCGTAACGAACCGTGACCATCATCGTTTGTATTTATTACTACCTGATCGGCAGCCATCAGCCCAAAGCTCATTGTTAAGGCAAGGAGCAGAATTGTTAATCTTGTAAAGGTTTGTTTCATAGCATTTTGGTTTTTTGTTATTAATATTCCAATTCATTGTATGTTATTTCATGCTCTGCAATAAATCTTGATTGTTTGTAAGTTTCATTTTTATGGTTGCATATTGCATTTTACGAAGATAAGGTCAAACATTTTTTTTATATGGCAAAAGACCTCTCAAAAAACATATAGTTTTCTCAAAAAGTAAATTTCACTGAAATGGATGTGATTTACCCGATTTGAAATCATCAGGTATGAAAAATTTAGGGATTTATGGCGGAAATGGAAAATAGATAGGGAGTAATAATGCGCTAAAAAAGGACAAACTCTCAACCTTTTTCCTGCAAATATTTTTGATACTGGGCAGGGGCCAGTCCGGTGAATTGTTTAAAAACGCGGTAAAAGCTACTTACAGAGTTAAAGCCTGCTTTGCGGGCAATGGCATCCATGCTATAGTCAGGGTGTTCGCCAAGAATCTTTTTTGCCTCTTCCAACCGATACCTGTTTACCAGTGTTTTAAAATTAGTTTCTGTGTGGCTTTTTATAGCTGATGAAACATAGGATCTGTTACTGTTACATTTCGCGGCAAGGTCGTAGATGG
>CAYNDN010000646.1:0-2970 GCA_964395075.1 uncultured Lentimicrobiaceae bacterium
TGTTTTTGTACCGCCGCAGTAAGATGTACCACCCTTATTTTGAGCGTTTCAGGCAGGAAGGGATTTTTGTTTCCTACAAAACTATCCATGCTGCCAAAGGCCTGGAAGCGCGCGCGGTTTTCATAGTCGGGCTCACCGAAGGCTCCGGCGGCTTCCCCGACATCTGGATGGAAGACCGCATTTACCAGGTGATAAAACCCGGCCGCCACGACCTGCTCATGGAAGAGGAACGCAGGCTTTTTTATGTGGCCATCACCCGCGCCCGCGACGACCTCTACCTAATCACCGAAAAAGGCAACGAATCCGGCTTCCTCCGCGAAATACCCGAAAGCCTCACCCTGCGCACCAGCATCCCCCTGCAAACCGTTATGGACGAGCTCCCAAAATGCCCCCACTGCCAAAACCCACTGGAACAGAACTTTAGCTTCTGCCCCTTTTGCGGCGGGAAGTATAAAAAACACCTACAAAAATTTAAACCCATTCTTAATAAACAAATCCTTACATTTGGCAGCCTAAAAATACAAGCACCCAAAAGCGTGAGCAAGCCCAACATCACACTAACCTATGACGAACACCGCAACCGCGAGGTGGTGAGCCTGTGTTTTGAAAAAGATTATGCACTGATCAGCAGGGTAAAAACCATCCCGGGTGCTACGTGGAGCCAGAGCAGGAAGTTTTGGTACATTCCACGAGAAGGATTTAACCTGGGGAAAGTTTTTGATGTGTTGTCGCCGGTGGCATATTTGGATTATTCGGCATTGAAACAGCAAGGTGGGGTTTTGCTTAAAAAAGAAAAACCAAAAGCGAAAATCGAAAAAGAACCGGTTAAAATCCCGAAGGGCTACACAAACGTACTTTTACAAAAACGTTATGCCGAAAACACCAAAAAAATATACTTAAGTTATTTTGCTGATTTTATGAGGCATTTCAATAATCGGAACCTTGAAGAAATCACGAAACAGGAAATCAATGAATACATTTTGGAGTTGATTAAAACACAAAACATTTCACCCAGCCAACAAAACCAGCGCATAAACGCCATAAAATTTTATTATGAGAAAGTGCTGGGCAGGCAAAGTGAATATTATGATATTGAACGGCCCAGGAAAGGTTTTTTGCTTCCAACAGTGATATCTGAGGGAGAAATTTTTAGGATGCTAAAAACCACCAACAATCTGAAAAATAAATTAATTATCAGTCTGTTGTACTCATCAGGTATCCGGCGAAATGAGTTGATCAACCTTCGCAAGCAGGATATTATGAAATACAAAGAATTGATTTTTGTGAGAGGAGGTAAAGGAAATAAAGACAGGGTTACTTTATTATCGGAATCCCTTGTTGTTTTGTTAGAAAAATATTATGAGGGTTGTAAGCCAAACTATTGGGTTTTAGAAAACCCCGATAGTCGGAAGCAGTATTCAGCAACCAGTGTACTGAACATAGTAAAGAAAGCCGGAAGAAAAGCCGGGATACCCATCACAGTTACACCACACGTATTAAGGCACTGCTTTGGAACCCATTTGCTTGAACAGGGAGTTGACATCCGGGTTATTCAGATGCTAATGGGACATGAGAGTACGAAAACCACTGAACGGTACACCCATGTTTCGAATAAGACTCTTGCAAAAATAAATAGTCCGCTTGATCACTTTTTAAACCGTAACAACAACACTAACAGTAACTTAAAAAACGAACAATAATGAAGGAATATAGACAGGGTGTTTATACACAAACGTTGGCGTTCATTGGAAAGAACCCAGAAACCGAATTAATGACAACAAAATATTTGAAAACCAGAAACAATTGTAAATTTGTATGACAAAATAATAAGTGTGATTAACTGAATTAGTGAAAAAAATGACCAGGAAATCTCAAATAGAAGTTGAAAACAAACTGATTTCGATTGTTCAGCAAAATGAACAGGATTTTATCAGCCTGACAGACATGGTGCGTGGAGAAGAAGGCTCCGACCATATCCGCAACTGGATGAGAAACCGGAATACCGTTGAATTTCTTGGTCTTTGGGAAACTTTGAACAACCCGAATTTTAAACCTGTCGAATTCGACACCTTTAGAAAACAAGCCGGACTAAACAGTTTTAACCTGACACCAAAAAAATGGATTGAAGCTACAAATGCAATCGGACTGATTTCAAAATCCGGTCGTTATGGTGGCACTTATGCGCATAAAGATTTAGCTTTTGAATTTGGCTTGTGGATTAGTCCAATGTTCAAATTATTGCTCATAAAACAATACCAGCGATTAAAAGAGATAGAGAGCAACCAATACAACCTTGAATGGAATGTAAAACGGATTCTTAGCAAAACGAATTATCAAATTCATACGGATGCAGTTAAAGATTGCATATTGCCCGACATGAATTATGAGAAGGACAAACAGTGGTTGATTTATGCGGAAGAAGCCGATTTATTGAATGTTGCACTCTTCAATTGCACAGCAAAAGACTGGCGGGATGTCAATCCTGAACATACAAAGAAAGGATTGAACATACGGGATTTTGCCAGCATCAACGAACTGGTAGTACTTGCAAATCTCGAAAGCCTGAATTCCATAATGATTCGCAATAAAATTGATAAAGCTGAAAGGTTTGGGCAACTTAAGGATATTGCCAGTTTACAGAAAAAGTCTCTGGATGAAAAGGACTTTTTGAAAGCATTGAAAAAAAGATCGGATGATGTTTACATCAACTATTCCGACAAGAATAATTTAAACAAAGAAAATGATTGAAAATTAAAGATTTGATATGACATAGTGCATTTAAAATATTAGAAAAATGAAGCGTTAGCTTTTATTCTTGACACTGAAATTTCGCCAAAATATCAACACTACAGGAATAACAAGCAATACGCTCACGCCAAAGGCGTGGGCTGTTCTTGTTTGTAGTGTGGGTGTTTGGCGACACCTCAGTGTCAGATGAGTTACAGACCCACGCTTCTTTTATAAAGTTTA
>CAYNDN010000647.1:0-1286 GCA_964395075.1 uncultured Lentimicrobiaceae bacterium
AGGTAGTCGGCGTAGGTGTATCGTTTGTTAAGATCAAGGTTAAGTGTGTCCATAATGCTTGTTTTTTCTATTCGATCATTGGTTTTCAATCAGGATAAAAATACTTCCGTCAGATCAATTTTCAGTTCACCGTTGAAAATATTCACGGGGATCCGATCATCGCCGGCATACATGCCTTTCAACTGAAACCTGCCGTTTTCGTCCAGCACAAAAACGTTTACATTTTCATCGTTGGGGTTTACGATCCAGTATTCGCGAACACCGTGTTGCTGGTATATTTCAAATTTGTCCTTCACATCTCTTTTGGAACTTTGTGGCGAAACAATTTCAATCACCATGTCCGGAGCACCGAGGCAGCCGCGATCGTCGAGTTTTGAAAGATCGCAAACAATGTAAAGGTCGGGCTGGAGTACTGTGTAAACCTGCTTGTCGTTTTTGTTTTTTTTATCTTCAGGAAAACGCACATCCGAGGGAGAAGTATAAATATCACACTTCTTTCTTCGCAAAAAGATCCATAATAAACCATGAAGGTTTGATAAAATCTTTTGATGACTTCTGGAAGGTGCCGGTGTCATCAATTTGATGAAACCATTATAAAGTTCCCGCCTTGCATCGTCCATCCATGTGAGATAGTCGGCGTAGGTGTATCGTTTGTTAAGATCAAGGTTAAGTGTGTCCATATTTTTCTAATTAACACTTACAAAGATAAGGATTTCATAACATTTGTTGCTGACTGAAAGTTAAATGATGAATAATGAGTTGGCCTGTGAAGATGGAGTTTGGATAATCTAAGCATAAACAATTTAATTGATGAATTAGTAATTCAAAATAATTGATTATTCGGGCATTATTCATTCATGCCGGTGCTAATTCCGAAGTCCGATACTACTTTGAAATGGCACTAGTCTCACTTTGATTGAAATTAGAGCCTGGGGTTAAAACCGGCTCATAAACTCATGCAATTCAACCTCGGAGGGAATGCTCATTTTTTTGCGCAGGCGGTGGCGGCTTTTTTGGATGGCCGATGGTGTAACGCTAAGTATGCGTGCTATTTCCTTGGTGTCGAGATTGATGCGATAATACGCACAAAGTTTTTGTTCGCCTGACGAAAGTTGTGGGAAATGCTGTTGAAGCGCATCAAAAAAACCAGGGTTTACCTCGTCGAAATGCAGTTTGAATTGTTCCCAGTCTTTATCGAGGCTGATGTTTTCCTTCACTATCTGCTTTACTTTGCCAAAACATTTACCCACATCTTCATTGGCATCATTATTTAGCAATTCGAGTTC
>CAYNDN010000647.1:1296-2968 GCA_964395075.1 uncultured Lentimicrobiaceae bacterium
ATCGTTTTTATTGATGGCGTGCAGAATTCGCGATGACAGCTCCCGGTTTTTTTGCTCCAGCTTTTCGTTTTGTAGTTTGTTGATTTCCTGTTCGGCAAACAACTGGTCTTCGAGGCGGGCGGTTTCCATCAGGTGCAGCTCCTTTTCCTTTTCGCTGAGTTCCGATTGCTGCTTCAGGGCTTTGTTTTTCAACCAGTAGAAATAATATAACAGCAGGGCAATTAAAACAATAGCTGCGAGGCTGATGATCAGCAGCAGATTGGTGCGCTGCTGTATTTGAAAATTTTGCCGCAGGATTTTATTTTCTTTTACCTGTTTTTCAGTGTCAAAGCGGGTTTGCATTTCGGCTATTTGCTTTGATTTTTCGGCGTTGAAAGTACTGTCCTTCAACATAACATAATGTTTGTAAGCATCAAGCGCCTGTTGGGGTTCGCCTGAGTTTTCGTAAATAGTGTAAAGTGTTTTGTAGCTTTTAAGCATTAAAGTCATATCGCCCGTCCTGTTTGCTTCTGCGATGCCCATATTTACATACATTAGTGCGCTGTCGGGATTATTCAAGGCTGAGTAAATTGCAGCAATATTGGAGCAACTGCTTGCTAAACCGAAAGAAACCCCCAGCCGGCTGCTGATGTTGTGAGCTTGCCGGTAGTAAGAAAGCGCTTTTTGCAGGCTGTCCATTTTCTCCATAATCAGTCCAATATTATTGAAACTGTAAATCAACCCCACACTATCATTCATTTTAATACTCAGTTCCACCACTTTTTTATAAGTATTGATGGCCTGCTGAAATTGCTGTTTTTCGATTTGGATAACACCAATATTATTTAAAGTTATGCTCTTGTTTTCAGGGTCGTCGTGCTCTTTTAATAAATCCAGTGCTTCGTTTAGCACGGCGAAAGCCTTGTCGGGTTCGTCCAGGCTCCAGTATAGTGTGCCGAGGTTGTTTTTGGTTTTGGTAAAAGACGAAATAAAACTTTTATTGTCGGGGAATAAGCTAATCAAAGTGTCCGATATAGTTGAAGCTTTTAAAAGAATTTCGAGCTTCTTTTCATGGTTTCCCATCACGCCGTAAAGCGATCCCGCATTGTTTAAATAGGATTGCAGCCGCTCTAAAAACATAATACTGTCCGGATTTTCATTAATCGCAAGTTCAGCATAATGAATGGCTTCCAGAAACAATTCCAGTGCCGCTGCATTGTTTCCCAGCACATAATTGGAAAAGGCTACACCGTTTATTACTCCTGAAATAAGCATAGGATCGCCATCTCTTTTGGCGAGGTCAAGGGCTTTTTCTGCCAGTGCAATACTCAAAACGGGATTGGAGTAACAGTAGGTCTTTCCAAAATCCATGAGTGTGGCAATAATTTCTCTTTGGGTTTTACCTGCTTGAGATTGCATGATACTATCCACAAATTGTTCAGTGCTTAACTCAGAGTTTTGCTCTCGGGAAGGAGGGCAGGAATATGAATTTAATCCAGCCATAACGATCATAAAAAAAAAAGACAGGGGGAATAAAACTATTTGCAATTCTCGATGAGTAGCTGAATTCATTTAACTGTAGTGTGTAACCTTCATTTTTACTGAAAAGACACACAAAGATAATGAAATGAATAAGCAATTCACGACCAATTCAGAAACTGTGAATGATGAATTGAAAAAACTTTATCTGTCT
>CAYNDN010000648.1:0-2965 GCA_964395075.1 uncultured Lentimicrobiaceae bacterium
CCCTGAATTCGTTTAATTCGATGATGATAAAGAATATGCTTGCGGATTCGAGGAAGAACCTTTTCTCTTTTAAAAAAGGAAATTATTCGTATCTCAGCGCATCAACCGGGTTCCGGCTTGCTGCTACCCAGGCACGATAAATTATGGTTAAAAGCGCCACCACCATTGCCAATGCTCCTGAAACCAGGAATGTCCATACATTAATCTGGATGCGATAAGAGAAATTGCTTAGCCAGGCGTCCATAAAATACCAGGCCACCGGCCAGGCAATTACATTGGCAAGCAGTACCCAAACCAGGAACGACCTGGAAAGCAAAAGAATTATGCTAATACTGCTGGCACCCATGGCTTTCCGCACACCGATTTCTTTAACACGCCGCTGGGCTACAAATATGGCAAGGCCAAACAGACCCAGGCTGGCAATGAAAATAGCCAGTGCTGTGAAAACAACCAGAATAGTTTGAAGCCTTTCTTCAGCATTATAGTAGGTGCGCAGGTAATCGTTTATAAATGAATAGTTGAATTGCAGATCGGGGAAATGATCTTTCCAGGTCGATTCCACGTAAGCAATGGCTTGCTGGTCGGTGTTTTCCTTATAACGAATGGTAATGCGGTTCATCCAGTCTTCGGCAAGGAAAATGGTGAGGGGTTCAATTTTGTTTTTGAGCGATTGAAAGTGGAAATCTTTCATCACCCCAACAATGATTCCGGTGGCTGTTGAGTCGATATTTTCTGCAATCCAGTCAACATGCCATTTATCACCAATGGATTCGTTCAAATCAATATACCCAACTTTTTTTGCCGCAGATTCGTTTATGATGACCTTGAAGTTTCGGTCTGTGGAAATGGCTTTATCGAACGCTCTTCCGGCAACCATTTCGATTTCATAAGTTGGGATATAATCAAAATCCACTGCAAACAACCGGGACATTACTTTTTCCTTTTTCATATCTGTATCCCAGCCCGAGTCGGAGTATTCGCGCTCGGCAGGCACTTTTTGCGATGAGGCCACATCGATGATAATGGGGTTTCGCAGCAGATCGGCTCTGAACGATTGAAATTTGGTTTCAACTTCATTGCTTTGAACGGGGAGCACCATCAGGTTTTCATTGTTGTAGCCCATGTCCTTGTTTTGCATGTAATCCAATTGGCGCAATGCGGTTACTGTTCCGATGATCAGAGCAATGGTGATTGAAAACTGAATGACAACCAAAACCTGCCGAAACGAAAACCGGCTGTTTCCATGAAGCAATCTTCCTTTCAGTACTTTGATGGGCCTTACGGCAGTCATATAAAATGCAGGATACAATCCGGAAAGAAACCCTGTGCCAATTACGATCAGGATAAGCATCAGCAATTTGTTGATGTGCAGAAATACAGATGTTGACAGGGACTTGGCTGTTAATTCATTAAAATAGGGTAGGGTAATATTTATGATGACCAGCGCGAGAAAAAAGGCAATGATTGAAAGTAAAACCGATTCCCCGATAAATTGCCATATCAACGAGCTTTTTGACGCACCAACAGTTTTGCGGATGCCAACCTCCAGCGACCGGTGCCCAGACTGTGCTGTTGAAAGACTGATAAAGTTAAATGCCGCAATCAGCAAAATCATGAATGCGACTGCTGTAAAAATGTAAACGGTATTGATATCACCCTGCACCTCGATGTCCCACATCAGGCCGGCCTTTAGGTGTATATCGGTGATATTGCGTAAGTGCAACCGCATGCTGTTTTTGGTTTCTTCGGACGCCCCGTCGCCAAGAAATTGCAGGTAGGCCGGAAGTATATGATCCCTGATCAGTCCGTCCAGTTTATCCTCTACCAATTTGCTATCTGTTCCATCGGTAAGAACTACATAGGTGTAAAGATAGTTGTTTAGCCATGTGGTGAGGCGGTCAGGCTCCCAGGCATCTTCCATAGTTGAAAACGATGCAAGTATTTCGAAATCGAAATGTTTGTTATGTGGTAATTTTTCAAGTACACCGGTGATTTTATACGAAACAAGTTCTCCGCCCCAATCCAGGCGCAGGGTTCTGTTCATCGGATCATCCTCGCCAAAATATCGTTTTGCAGCTACTTCAGAAAGTACCAGTGACCGGGGTTCTTTGAGCGCGGTGTTAGCATCTCCTGATTTTAGAGGAAAGGTAAACACATGAAGAAAACTCGAATCCACATAATGAATTTGTTCGTCTATCCGGTTTTTGTCTGGGCCTTCCACCGAAAGTGTGGAAGGGTTAACACGCACAAAATTTAAAACTTCCGGATAATCCTTCTTGATTGTAGGACCATAAACGCCGCCGGTTACAGGTACCGTAAATGATTGCCCCTCAAAGTTTATAAATCTTTCAACTCTGTATATGTTATCGGCGTTTTTATGGAATTCATCATAGCTCAACTCATCAAAAACCCATAGTGCAATCATAATTGATGCGGCGAGGCCAATGGCCAGTCCTGTGAGGTTGATGATAGAAAAAGCCCTGTGTCTGATCAGGTTTCTGATGGCTGTGGTTAAGTAATTTCTCAGCATTCCTTTGGGTTATTCGGTTTAAAGATATGCCTTTATCAACAACCGTGCAAAGTAATATTTCAACCTTGGAAAATGATTTGTTAAAATCTTGTGACCATTGTCATTATTGTGGTGTGTGGTTTTTTGTGAACATTATTTCTTTATAGCTTGCTGATAAAAAAATTGTCGGGGGTGTTCGTTTTCGGGCACTAACTGATCGGTTCTATAAATTCTTCGGGTATTGGTAAAAAAAAGCAGATAATTATTGTCCGTGATTGCACTCAGCCGGCAGGTTATTTAAATTCGATTCGTATTGAGTCATCAGTTCTTAAACCCAGCAAACCGGCGGCGTTGCCTGTGCTTACGGCGATTTCAAGGTGGCCTGTGGAATTAAAAAAGGCAAGAATTTCTCCGGGCGGCACATCTTTATAGGATTGGCTGATTTTGGAAACACTG
>CAYNDN010000649.1:0-2950 GCA_964395075.1 uncultured Lentimicrobiaceae bacterium
GGGTGAGAAAATGTTTTACCACCTCAAAATGCCCCAGCGAACCTTTCATAAGCGGCAACCTGCCTTTTATAACCTTCCGGTCGATGGTTGCGTCATGTTCGCGAATCAGATAGCCCAGTATGGCGCGGATAAGTTGCTGCAGAACAGCTACTGATCCAGATTGTTTGTCATTCATTACCTGTAGTAGAACCTGATCGAATTGGGTCATGGCATTAAATATTGCGTAAAAAAAACCTCCGTAAGTAGATATTGCAGAGGTTTGTATTTAAATTGTGGGTTTGTTTAGCTGTTCATCGAAATCAGGAACTCTTCGTTGGTTTGCGTAAACCTGAGCTTATCTTTCAGGAATTCCATGGCTTCAACCGGATTCATATCGGCGAGGTGGTTGCGAAGTATCCAGATACGTTGCAGCATCTCCTTATCAAGGAGCAGGTCGTCGCGGCGTGTACTCGAAGCAACAATGTCGATGGAAGGATAGATGCGTTTGTTCGAAAGTTTCCTGTCGAGCTGGAGTTCCATGTTACCGGTTCCTTTGAATTCCTCAAAAATTACTTCATCCATCTTTGATCCTGTATCGATCAATGCGGTGGAAATAATGGTGAGTGATCCGCCATTTTCAATTTGGCGTGCGGCACCAAAGAAACGTTTTGGTTTATGCAGGGCGTTTGCTTCCACACCACCAGACAATACTTTACCGGAAGCCGGTGAAACCGTGTTGTAGGCCCTGGCCAAACGTGTAATGGAGTCGAGCAGGATCACCACATCGTGGCCACATTCGGTAAGCCGCTTGGCTTTTTCGAGTACAATGTTGGCAATTTTCACATGGCGCTCTGCAGGCTCGTCGAACGTTGAACTGATCACCTCGGCTTTTACGCTTCTTGCCATATCAGTAACCTCTTCAGGGCGCTCATCGATGAGCAGGATCATCATATAAACTTCAGGATGATTGTAGGCTATGGCATTGGCAATTTCCTTTAGCAGAACTGTTTTACCGGTTTTTGGCTGGGCAACTATCAGTCCACGCTGGCCTTTGCCAATAGGGGTAAACATGTCAATCACCCTGGTTGAAACTGTTTCTCCCGGATGGCCGGTGAGGTTAAATTTCTTTTCAGGAAACAGCGGGGTTAGGTAATCGAAGGGTATTCTGTCTCTTGCTTCTTCCGGGTCGCGGCCGTTAATTTGTTCTACTTTAACAAGCGGGAAATATTTTTCACCTTCTTTTGGTGGACGTATCTGCCCGCGTATATTGTCGCCGGTTTTCAAACCGAATAATTTTATTTGCGATTGGGAAACGTAAATATCATCGGGTGAGTTGAGATAATTATAATCTGAAGACCTCAAAAAGCCATATCCATCCTGGATGATTTCCAAAACACCTTCGCTGGTAACGGCGCTGTCGAAATCGAAAACAATGTTATTGCGTTGCTTTTGTTGTTGTTGCTTGTTTCTTTCTTCGCGGTCAAATTTCTGTCTTTGATCTCTTTGATTCCTGTCCCTGCTATCCCTACCATCTTTTTTATCTTTATAATTGTCCTGTTCAGTAGGCCTTGCCGTGCGCTGTGGACTTTCTGCTTTTCGAGGCTGCTCGTCGGGTTTACTCTCTTTTTCTACGACTGATGTGTCAGGTTCTTCTTTTTTTTCTGCCACTTTTTCGGGTTCCCCGGTAGGCGTGCTCGAAGCAATTTTTTCTTTTTTCGGTTCAGCGCTAATTCTTCTTCGCCGGCTTCTTGCCGGTTTTTCGGCTTCTTTATTTTCAGTCTGTGCTTTCGGTTTTTCAGGTTTGCTGCCGCTTTCGGGTTCTTTTTTCGATTTTGGATTTAACGCCTGGTGATCCAGAATTTTATAAATAAGATCCTGCTTCTTCAGGTTATTAATCTTTTGGATATTCAACTCTTTTGCAATTTGCTTTAACTCGGTTAAGAGCTTGCCGTTTAATTCAATAATATCGTACATTTAAATTTAAATTTTGTTTCTTGTTATGCGTATTAACATACCTCAAATAGTATGCAGTTTGTGCTATGAAAATTCATTGAAGTTCAATTGACTGCTCCGGTGGAACAGCTTGTGTTATTTTCTGTGCTCAAAATGTTTTATGACATCTTGAATTATTAAAAAAGTTTATGATTGTGTTGTGAAATAAATTAATGAAATACTACAGGAAATACATTTAATCTTGTGAGATAACCAACTGAACGCTGGCTTAATGAGGCCGCAAATATACATTTTTCCTGAAACTTTAATTTTTTAACGAAAAAAACTTCTTCCATTTCTTTTTTGAGTTTCGGTGCCTCGGGTAAAACCTGCTATATTTGCATCGCTTTTTTACCTAAATTAAATTATAAAGTGTTATGCTTCAACGAATTCAAACAGTATTTATGTTTCTGGCAGTTGTTGCCGGTGTGTTAACCTTCATGTTTCCTTTTGCTTCTTTTCAATCAGGAAGTATTGATTTTTTCATTTATCTGATGAACCTGGAGAATATTGGTTCGTTAAGTGAAAATGTTTCTGAAACAAAATTTTTTGGTGAATGGATGATCATACCACTTTCTGTTTTGCAGATTTTATTTCTGATTCTTATTTTCATCAATATTATGCAGTTTAAAAAGAGAAGTTTGCAAATAAGACTCAACCGACTTGCCATTGCAATAAATCTTTTTGTAATTGCCGGATTTATTTGGAGTATTGTGAATTTAACTCAGATGTTTGGTGATTTAATCAGCTATGGCATAGCAACAGTTTTCCCGGTAATTGGCATAGTATTTATCTTTTTGGCAAACCACAACATCAAGAAAGATGAAAAGCTTATCCGCGCGGCTAACCGTTTGAGGTAGGCTATTTTTTGCGATCTCTTTCAAATACTTCCAGGTTTTTAATATCATCATTGTCAATATCAAATCGCACAAGCGTTATTTTGTGATGCAATCCTGATTTTCCGGCTGCACCGGGATTG
>CAYNDN010000650.1:0-374 GCA_964395075.1 uncultured Lentimicrobiaceae bacterium
TGAATACATGCAGCAAAACGGAATGAGCAGTCGGATTGATAATTTCCAGTGGGAGTTTAACCTGGTGGACGAAAATGTGCCCAATGCTTGGTGCATGCCCGGTGGAAAGGTGGTTGTTTACACCGGGATACTTCCCTATGCAAAAGATGAAGGTGGCCTTGCTGTGATTATGGGGCACGAAATTGCGCATGCCGTTGCCCGTCATGGCAATGAGCGCATGAGCCAGGCGATGCTGATTGAAACGGGCGGACTGGCATTAGCGGCCGCCGTTGATGAAAAACCCGAGGAAACCAAAGCCTTATTTATGATGGCTTACGGCGTTGGAACTAATGTTGGGGTTAGCCTGCCTTATTAACGCGCTCGCGAAACTGAAG
>CAYNDN010000650.1:384-763 GCA_964395075.1 uncultured Lentimicrobiaceae bacterium
ACTGAAGCCGATAAATTGGGGCTGATTTTTATGGCCATGGCAGGATATGATCCGACAGATGCTGTTGGGTTTTGGGAAAGGATGTCAGTTGCCGGTGGTCAAAAACCTCCGGAATTTCTGAGTACGCATCCTTCATCCCAAACCCGTATCAACGATTTAAAAGCATTTATGCCTGAAGCAATGCAACATTACAAAGGCAGGTAAACATCCCGCCTTTTCAAATCATGATATTTGCATATGTTCTTATTTATTTTTTGTATAATTTAGCAGGCCTAATAACAAGAGCTACAATTGTTTAATCAACAACCATAAAAAAGATTGACAGATGATAACTGAAGAGCTATACTCAAAATACTTACACGCACTACTTGAAGGAAAT
>CAYNDN010000650.1:773-2941 GCA_964395075.1 uncultured Lentimicrobiaceae bacterium
CGCCGCAATTGCCATGATGTTGTTGCCGGCCTTTTAGATCATGATGTTGACATCAAGGATCTTTACGTACACCTTTTTCAGCGTTCGCTTTACAAGGTTGGCGAACTTTGGGAAACCAATCAGATTTCAGTTGCTACTGAGCATATCGCTACCGCAATCACCGAAGGCCTGCTCTCGCTTGTGTATCCAAAAATTTTTGAAGCAGATCATTCCGGGAAAAAAGCGGTCATTGCCTGCGTACCCAATGAGTTTCATCAGGTTGGTGCAAAAATGGTGGCCGACACTTTTGAATTGAATGGCTGGGACGGCCATTTTGTGGGTGCCAACACACCAATAAAGGAATTAATGAAATTGATTCAGGACAATGATCCTGACATTATTGCACTTTCGTTGAGTATTTATTTTAACCTGCCAAATTTTGAAAAAATGATTAAAGATATCCGGAGTGAATTTCCTGAAACACCTATATGGGCCGGAGGGCAGGCATTTAGATGGGGTGGGGTAGATGTGCTTGATAAATTCCAAAACACCCAGTACGTTGATTCACTGCATTCTTTGGAGCAAAAACTCGTCATCAATTAGTATTCTATGGAAATTTATGAAAGTTTTCTTTTTGATAAAGCTGCCATCATTTATTTGGAAACTGATGCAGACTGGAAAATATTACGGGCTAACCAATTTGTTTTAAAGCTTTATGGTAAGGAACTGATCGAAACAAGTTTTAAAGATTTTATCCTGGACTTTTCGGATTCCATCAATTTTCAAGCATTTCTTGAAGAAGGTGAAACCAAACACATGCTTAATGTGACCACTTCATCCGGCTTACCCCAAACATTTTATTTCTCTTTTTTTCAGGACAGTAAATCGGGTACAAGAAGGATATTTGGTGAATCCAACAGCCTTGAAATTGATGAACTCAAAAAGTCGATGATTTCGTTAAATAACGATCTGAATAATCTTACCCGTGAGTTGCAGAAGAAAAATGTTCAACTTAGCAAGCTCAACGACCAGAAAAATGAGTTTATCGGAATGGCTGCCCACGATTTAAGAAACCCGATCAGTATTATTATTGGATATAGTGAGTTTATTCTGGAGGAAGCAGAGGGCAGATTACCTGAATCTCATCTGAGATTCCTCAGGATCATTCTCAATTCCAGTGAGTTTATGCTGAAAATGCTGAACGAATTACTTGATATTGCAAAAATTGAATCCGGAAGGCTTCAGCTTAATCGCGAAAAAATCCAGCTCGAGAAACTGATAAACAGTAATATTGCTCTCAACCGGATTATCGCCGAAAAGAAAGGCATCGAAATCAATATCGAGATTTTTGAGCCATTACCAGTACTAAATGTCGATCCTGATAAAATTGAACAGGTTTTGAATAACCTGATTTCTAATGCCATAAAATTTTCTAATCCTAATACTACCATAACGGTGAGTGCCTTCCGCTCAACTAACGAAATAACAGTTATGATAAAGGACCAGGGCCTTGGAATCAATAAAGAAGATAAACAAAAACTGTTTAAGCCCTTTTCAAAGCTCACTACAAAATCAACAGGCGGCGAGCGAAGTACCGGGCTTGGCCTAACCATAACCAAAAAGATAATCCTTGTCCATGGCGGTAAAATCTGGTTGGAAAGCGAAGTGGGGGATGGAACCACTTTTTATTTCAGCCTGCCGATAAAATAGTTTCACCAAATTATCAGGTAGGCAGGTTGTATTTTTGGTTGTTAGGTCTCGTAAAAACCATCTGTACCACGTTGATGTTCCGGGTATTGAACGCAGCCTCACAGTAGCACAGATAATATTCCCACTTGCGAATAAAAGTTTCATCAAAGCCAAGCGATTTTATTTTGTCGAGATTATTGAAAAGGTTCCCGTACCAGAGGTTGAGCGTTTTCCCATAGCTCAGGCCAAACTCCCGGAGTTGCTGCAAATACAAATCAGAAACGTTACTTACGGTTTTGTTAATCACCCCAATTGATGGCAGCAGTCCGCCCGGGAAAATATGTTTCTGTATCCAGTCCACTCCTTTGCGGTATTCGTCGTAACGGGAGTCCGGGATGATGATAGCCTGCAAACCCAAAACACCATCCGTTTTTAGCAGGTTGTTGATTTTTGAAAAATATACCGGGAAATATTTATGGCCAACAGCCTCAATCATTTCA
>CAYNDN010000651.1:0-2937 GCA_964395075.1 uncultured Lentimicrobiaceae bacterium
TGTAACAACACTTGATGCCTGGCAAACAATTGTTTTTAGCTTCAGCGCAGTGGCCGATAGTATGAACTACGACCAGATTGTAATTCAATTGGGCGGAGAGAATCACTCAGAGCCTGGCCAGTTTTATTTTGATGACCTGGAACTGCTTGATGGTGGGCCTCGTGTAGATTTTTCAGCAACGCCGTTGAGTGGTTCAGCTCCCCTCACTGTTCAATTTGCAGGTGAGGCAAATTTTGCTGCCAATAACTGGGAGTGGGATTTTGATAATGATGGTACTGTAGATGCTAACGAAAAGAATCCTGAATATACCTACACAACTCCCGGAACTTACACGGTAAAACTTTATGCATCAAATCCGTTTTTAGGAAATGATGAGGAGATCAAGGAAAACTACATTACAGTTGAAGGTGTTCAAATGGACCAAACTGTGAATTTAACTGCCGGCTGGAGTGGTATCTCAAGTTATGTGGTTCCAGCAGATGCCACCATCGAAACCATTTTTGGCCCATTGGCTAATGATATAGAAATCATAGTTGGTGAAGGAGGCATTTACTTCCCGTCACAGGGGATAAATACCCTCGACGATTGGGATGCTCAATCTGGTTACATAATAAAAATGTTGAATGATGCTGAAGTTACATTCTCTGGTAGCCAGGCTGCATCACCAATTATTTCTCTTCCGGCAGGGTGGTCAGTTGTGCCTGTAACTGTTGATTGTGAAGTGAATGTGGATGATTTCTTTGCGGCCTACCCACAGGTGATGGCCATAAAAGATATTGCAGGTGGTGGTATTTATTGGCCGGAGAAAAGCGTAAATACAATTCAAACGCTAATGCCGGGACATGCTTATTACTTTATGGCCACCGAAGCTGTCGAGATTACTTATCCTGAATGTATAGATGGATATCAGCTTAAATGGTCAGATGATTTTGATTGAAGTGCAGTAAACCAGAATTTCTGGACCTACGACGTTGGTAATTGGGGTTGGGGAAACGGAGAGTTACAGAATTATACCAACGGTGATAATGTAGAGATCGTTAACGGAAAACTGGTGATAACAGCAGAGCTGGTTGATAATAATTATCAGCCGGGATCATATACCTCAGCAAGGCTGAAAACCGAAGGCAAAGTTGAATATCAGTATGGCAGGATGATAGCAAGAATCAAACTGCCTGCTGGTACAGGGGTATGGCCTGCCTTCTGGATGCTCGGAAGTAATTTCGGTACTGTTGGCTGGCCTGCATGTGGCGAAATGGACATCATGGAATATGTAGGATTTCAGCCCAATACCACACATTCGTATGTGCATATGCCGGATGGCTTTGGCGGCGGTGGAAATGGGAATAGCATAACCATTGAAACCTGTGAAGAGGAATTCCATCTTTATGGTTTAGACTGGTCGGAAGATGCGTTGGTGTTTTGGGTTGATGAACCTGAGAATATAGTTCATACTTACGCACCAGAAGTGAAAACTCCGGAAAACTGGCCTTTCGATCAGCCGGCATTCTTTATCCTGAATTTGGCCGTTGGCGGAAGCTGGGGTGGTCAGCAGGGTATCGATAATTCGATATTCCCGCAAAGTATGGAAGTTGATTATGTTAAAGTGTATCAAAAAGCAGAATAGTGAAAATTATGGGGATTTGGTTAATATGTTCAATTTCATGGCGGGTGAATATTTTTCACCTGCCTGAAGTTGAATTCAAATCCTACAGTTCTGAATAACAACAATTGTTTTTTATTTACTAACCTAAATTTTTATCTTATGAAACAAGTATTCTTTTTTTTATTGATGTTTAGTGTGGTGAGTGTTTTTGCACAGCCAACACACACAATCGATTTTGAGCCAGGCGGCACAGGTGCCGACTGGGAGTGGACTCCAGCCGAACAAGCTCCAGGATTTTCTATTATGAATAATCCGGTGAGTGGTGGAATAAACACTTCGGCCACAGTAGTGGAATTTGTGGCCCATACCACCGACAACAACTGGGCACTTTGTTTTACCAGTGATGATGGCGAATTTACATTTGATGCTGACAATTCAACTGTGAAAATCATGATTTACAAACCGCATGTAAGTAACGTTGGAATTAAATTTGAAGGAGTCAGTGGTGCCCATGCAATTAATATCGAAAATACTTTGGTGAATGAGTGGGAAGATATGGAATTCGATTTTTCGGGTCAAATCGGAAACACCTACAGTAAAATTGTAATTATCCCTGATAATATTCCATGGGTAGTTAATGGGTTTGACCGTACAGAAGATGTAACGCTTTATTTTGATAATATCCAGGTACCCGATGGAATTATTACTGTTGATCCCGCACCAACAACCCAGCCTTTACCGCAACCAACAGCTGCACAAGATGATGTTAAGTCTGTGTTCAGTGATGTTTATACAGGAATTGGCGCAACCTGGCACCCGAGCTGGGGCCAGACTACAGAGTATTCCAATGAAGTGATTGAAGGTATCGCACCTGCTGACAATGTATCCAAACTGAAGTTTTTTGGTTACGAAGGGATCGTCTTTTCTTCCACCAGTGTAACAGATATGGAATATGTACACTTTGATGTTTGGTCATACGACGAAACCAAAATAAAGTTTTTCCTGCTTGCCGGAGGTCCTGAGCCCATGGTAGAACGTGATCTGGTTACCGAAAGCTGGAATAGTTTTGATGTGCCGTTGGATCAGTTTGTTGGTGGTGACCTATCCAACATCACCGGAATCAAGCTGGAATCCGGAACCTGGACCTGGCCCAATGGTACCTCACTCATCTATATCGACAATATTTATTTCTGGAGGTCGCCACTTACACCAGATGACGCTACATTAAGCGATTTGCTGGTTGATGGCGAAACTATTGATGGTTTCGACCCTGCTGTATTAGACTATGCAGTTGTTTTACCGGCAGGAACAGTTGATGTTCCAGAAGTTACAGC
>CAYNDN010000652.1:0-2934 GCA_964395075.1 uncultured Lentimicrobiaceae bacterium
ATCCTCTGCCTTTGTCGAGCGAAGATTCGATTACAGTCCCGTAGCCAGTTCGGGACGGGTTTGCTTTCAGGTCAAGCAGTTCCGCCTCCAATAGTACTTTTTCGAGCAATTCACTGATGTTGATTCCTCCCTTAGCTGAAATTTCCTGGCTTTGGTATTTTCCACCCCAATCCTCAACAAGGATATTCATCTGCGACAGCTGTTCTTTGATTTTATCAGGATTAGCAGTAGGTTTATCAATTTTGTTAATTGCAAAAACGATGGGCACATTTGCAGCCTGAGCGTGATTAATGGCCTCCACCGTCTGGGGCATCACGCTGTCGTCAGCAGCAACCACAATAATGGCAACATCCGTAATTTTTGCACCACGGGCACGCATTGCGGTAAAAGCCTCGTGTCCTGGTGTATCGAGGAAAGTAATTCTTTTACCGGAATCGAGTTTCACTTCATAGGCACCTATGTGCTGTGTGATACCTCCTGCCTCGCCGGCAACCACATTGGCACTCCTGATATAATCGAGCAATTTAGTTTTACCGTGGTCAACATGCCCCATTACTGTAACAATCGGTGAGCGTGGTTTCAGGTCTTCAGGATCGTCAACCTGCTCATCTTCCTGATCAATGGCGGCCTCGGCACTTTCGAAATTAACACCAAAACCAAACTCTTCGGCTACAAGTGAGATGGTTTCGGCATCGAGTCGTTGGTTTATTGATACGAACAAACCAAGCTGCATACATACTGAAATAATATCGGTAACAGGTTTGTCCATCATCGTTGCTAATTCATTGGCAGTAACAAATTCAGCAACGGTAAGTGTTTTCTTTCCTTCTTCTTTTTCAGCTGCTTCCTGCTCTTTTTGTTTATGTGCAAGATCGCGTTTCGCCTTGCGGTATTTTGCCCCTTTGGATTTCCCGCTGCCACTGAGCCTGGCGAGTGTTTCCTTAATTTGCTTTTGTACATCTTCTTCAGAAAGTTCGGGCTTGGGTTCATGACGCCTTCTCTTGCTACGCGGTGGTTTGGCTTTTGCATGAGCCTTTTCTGATGCCCGTTTCTGCTGAGTATCTTTATCCTGTGGTTTCGGTTTTTCGTCTTTCCTTATCCGTTTTCTTTTCTTACGCTTCGGACTAACTTTATCATCTGTTGATGATGCAACCGGTTTTTTCTTGGATGGCTTTTTCTCGGCAGGTAATTCAATTTTACCTAAAATATTTGGGCCACTGAGCTTTTGGAATTCCGTTTTGAGGAAATTATCTGCTTTTTCTTCCTTCGGTTTTTCTGCTGTTGCAGGTTTAGGTTTTTCAACAGGCTTTTTGGGTTCTTCTTTTGGTTTTTCTCCGGAAGCTTTGGTTGCGGTTTTTGCTTTTCGTGCAGTTACTTCTGCTTTTTTCTTTTCTTCTCTTTGTTTGCGTTTTTCTGCAGCAGATTTTCTTGGTGGTTTTGTCCGTTCATTAATACTCGAGAGGTCAATTTTACCAACAACTTTTGGTTCAGTTGATGCCGGAGCATCCTTTTGCTCTGATTTTTGTGGTTCTTCTTTGGGTTGCTCCTGTATAGGTTCAACTATTTCTTTAGCTTCAGCAGGTGCTTCATCCGGCTTTTTATCTTGTTCCTGACTTTTATCTTCTTCCTGTTTCTTTTCTTCTACCTTTATCTGCTCAGGTTCTGATTCGACCTCCACAGAATCCTCAGGCGCCTGATCCTGTTCTACAACTATTGGTTTTGGTTTGGCCTGCTCAACAGGTTTTTCCTTCTTTTCATTCGAATCAACAACCGGAGCTTTTTCAGGTTTTACTTCAGGTTCATCTTTTACGGGAGGTTTTTCTGGAGCCACAGGTTCTTTTTCCGGTTCCGGCTCAGTGGGTTTTTCTATTTCAACGGGCTTTTCCTGTGCTACAGTTTCCTGGGTTTTTGATGTTTTTTTCTCATGGGGTTCAACAGCACGCTTAAATTCTTCATCAACCTCAACGGATACCCCCCTTATAATTATATCCTGATCCTCATCGGCATCATCAAGATCAGGTGTAGATATTTTCCTGTCCTCCAATGAGATAGTTTCGCGTTTCATTGAAGCCAAACCTTTTTTTCGCGCTTCTTCTTTAACACTCTTCTCGGCACTAAATTCATCAGCGAGCAGCTCGACCATGTCAGGAGATAATTTGGTATTTGGATTTACATCAATCTCAAATCCCTTTTTTTCCAGAAACTCCACAATCGTCTCACGCCCGACATTAAACTCCCGAGCTGCTTTGGTTAGCCTCATTACTTTGGATTCTGCCATAAATATCTTCTTCCTGTGGAAATTTTGTATTGCGGTAAAAATACGATTTTTATTCAAATTCAGCTTTTAATATCCTTAACACTTCAAGGATGGTTTCTTCCTCTAAATCAGTCCGTTTCACCAGCTCTTCCGCATCTAACTTCAGTACGCTTCGGGCTGTATCGCATCCAATATTTTTAAGCTCATCGATGATCCACTGATCAATTTCATCAGTAAATTCCTGTATATCAACATCATCATCCGATTCAGTATCAACATCCCGGTACACATCAATCTCAAAACCTGTAAGCAATCCTGCGAGTTTAATATTGTATCCACCTTTTCCAATAGCCAGCGAAACCTGATCGGGCTTCATGTAAACATCAGCTTTACCTGTATCCGAATCGGTGGTAATGGATGTTATTTTTGCCGGACTGAGTGCACGCTGAATATACAATTCAGGTTTGGAAGTGTAATTAATGACGTCAATATTTTCATTTTTCAATTCCCTAACAATTCCGTGAATCCTTGAACCTTTCATCCCAACACATGCTCCAACCGGGTCGATGCGGTCGTCGTAGGACTCAACAGCAATCTTTGCGCGTTCACCGGGTACCCTTACAATATTTTTTATGGTTATCAAACCATCATAAACTTCCGGTACTTCCTGTTCGAAA
>CAYNDN010000653.1:0-2934 GCA_964395075.1 uncultured Lentimicrobiaceae bacterium
ATCACCCGCTGGTTTACCAGATGGCACAGGATAAGGCAGAGGAAGGCAGTAAAAAAATGGCCAAGCAACTCACCGACCTGGCATTGCTGTCGCAAAACCTGCTAAAAGGTGAAGAGCTTACAAAGTTCATCAAACGTAGTGTTGAAATATTATAACTGCATTGTATAATATCATGTTAAATATTAAATAATTTTGATTTGAAGGCGTTGTTTGTGTGTAAAGCAGACAACGCCGTTTTTTTGAAGATGATTACATGCTGAAAACATACTGAAATATGTTCTACCCCCCTCAGGAAATTACCAGTGAATACATTCAGGAGCAAGATCTTGAAGATATAAAACAAGCCATTCTAAACGCTGAACTCGACACCTCATCGGAGTTCAGGGTTCATATTGAAGAAACCTGTCCTGGTGATGTGTTAAGACGCGCCTCTGATGTTTTTCTGGAACTCAGTATGCACAAAACCACCCAGCGCAATGCCGTGCTTTTTTATATTGCTTTGAAAAACCGGAAATTTGCCATAATCCCCGACTATGGAATCCTTGAAAATGATACCGAAGATTTTTGGGAATCTTTAAAACTGGAGTTGCTTGACTATTTTCGTGAGAACGACTTTTCCGATGGACTGATCCATGGGATCGGGCGCACTGCCGACTTCCTGCGGCGTGTATTTCCATATCAAAAAAAAGACAACAACGAATTGCCCAACGATATCACATTTGGGCAAAAAGAAGATTAAATGACGACTGAAAAAAAATGATTGCATCACCACAAATTCGTGTTTGAAATTCCGGTGGAAATATTTGCCCGTTTTTTAAATGTTTAGCCCGTAAGGTTTAAAAATTCTATTGAATGCAAAAGCTTGACAATGTAGAAAAAGTTAATATTTTAGCCCAAATTTAAATACAACAGAATTATGAGTTCATTTAACAAAGTAAAAGAGTATCTGCTTGAGCTCGATTACAACATTCTCTCCGAAGATATAGCGGAAGAATTGTTTGTGGTTGAAAAAGAAGAATCAGGAATCAGCCAGTTGATCATCGACTGCGAAGAACCCATCCTTATCATAGAGTATCCGCTTTTTAAAATCAACAAAGGCGGTGAAGACCTCTACAAGGAACTACTGATGAAAAACCGTGATATCATTCATGGTGCCTTTGCACTTGCTGATGATAACACACTTATTTTCCGCGACACCCTTCAACTCGAAAACCTCGATATGAACGAACTGGACGGATCGCTGGAATCACTTGAATTATTGCTCGCCGAATATGGCGACAGAATTATTGAAATTTCAAAACAACAATAACCATGGGACTATTCACCAGATTGTTTAAAGTGGGGCAATCGGAAGCCCACGCCGTAGTTGACAAGCTCGAAAATCCGATTAAAATGACTGAGCAGGGAATTCGCGACCTGAAAAAGGATCTTGAAAAAAGCATGGAGGCCATGGCCGAGGTTAAAGCTGTTGCCATCCGTACAAAGCGCGAATTAACCGACCATGAGAACAGAGCCATTTCGTACGAAAATAAAGCTGTTCAGCTGCTGAAGAGCGCTGAATCCGGACGCATTTCACCTGAAGAAGCTGACCGCCTGGCATCCGAAGCACTCAGCAGAAAACAGGATGCCCATCGTGGAGCCGAAACTGCTAAAGCACAGTATCAGCAACTCCAGGGGCAAATTGACCAAATGAACGGAAACATCAACAAACTCAAGTCGAGCATTTCCAAGTATGAAAACGAATTGAAGATGCTGAAAGCCCGCCACCGGGTAAGCAGTGCTACATCAAAGCTCAACAAATCTTTGGCTAACGTTGACAGTAGCGGCACCATTTCGATGCTCGAAAAAATGAAAGATAAGGTTGACCAGCAGGAATCACTGGCTGCAGCATACGGTGAAATGGCACAACTGGAAACCAGCGTTGATGATGAGATTGATAAAGCTTTGCTGGATACCCCGTCAACAGCATCAGGTGGCGAACTGGCTGCTTTAAAAGAGCGCCTACAGCTAAAAGGTTAAACCATGAAATTTAATTTTTTCAAAAAGAAAAAGCAGGAACCTGATTACGACCCGCTCAACATAAGAGTTACCGACCTAAAAAAAGGTTTTATTTTTGAATACGACATTAAAACCTGGGAGGTAGTTGAAGAATATACCTACGACTGGGGAGATAACTATTTCAGTAAGGAATACAAAATCTCATCGGGTTCAGATATTCTTTTTATGAGTGTGGATGAAGATGACGTAATAGAAATCACTCTCCAAAAGAAAATCAAACTATCCTCAATCGAAGGCGATATCGAAGGTGAGATCATCAGGAATAAAGTACCTCCAAAAAAGATCGTTTATCGCGGAGTGGATTATTTTCGCGACAGCGAATCTCCAGGATATTTTAAAGAAGAAGGTTCTGACAAGGATTGGCTCGAACTGATCAGTTGGTCTTATTACAACGAAGAAGAAGACCGCGTTTTATCCATCGAACAATGGGACGACCGCGAGTTTGAAGCGGCTTATGGCAAAGTGATCAAGGAGTTTGAGATCAACAACATCATGCCATCCGGAAATTAACACAACATTCATACGATGACTTTGCGTCATTGTATGAATGTTTTTTATTAACCAAAAAACACAAACAACATGAAAAAACACAAACTAATTCTCTCTTCCATGCTTTCTATGCTGATTATCATCATGGCAGGTTGTGGAGGAGGCAGTAGCCGATACATGGAGGAAGGGCTTGATACTGTTATTAAACAATACAGAGAAACACCCACTTTTACAATCCTCCTCTACGACCAAAACTATGAAGGTGGTAAATATCAACACAGGTACCAGGTGCTGATGCCAAAAACCGACTCAACAATCGAAACTGTAGAAACACCCTTCTACCCCGTTTCCGACCGGTTTTTTAATGCCCACGTAGATCACCTGGGG
>CAYNDN010000654.1:0-2929 GCA_964395075.1 uncultured Lentimicrobiaceae bacterium
GCAAAGATCAGATCCGCAGAACAAGTTCACAAGAGGTAGTTTACCGGTGGGATACAAATTATTGGCTGTATTCAGGGTCACGCACAATATGGGGCGTTATACCCCGGGCGTTGACAAAGATGTCTGGCTAAACGGCTACGACAAACTGATTGCAGCCGAAAACCTCAACACCAGAGGCTACTCTCCAAAGCCCCTGAAAAGGGTGTATATTCCGAAAAAGAATGGTAAGAAACGTCCGCTAAGCATCCCTACCATACACGACAGAGCCATGCAAGCACTCTTCAACATGGCACTGGAACCCGTAGCCGAGACTACCGCCGACCCAAATTCTTATGGGTTCAGGCCACGTAGATCATGCGCTGATGCCATAGCACAATGTTTTCTTAGTCTTTGCCGGAAGGTATCCGCCCAATGGATTTTTGAAGCCGACATCAAATCATGTTTCGATGAAATCAACCATCAATGGATTCTAAAACATATTCCCATCAACAAATCCATTTTGCAAAAATGGTTGAAAGCAGGGTACATCGAAAACAAACGCCTTTTCCCCACAACTAAAGGTACTCCACAAGGAGGCATCATTTCGCCCGCCATTATGAATATGGTGCTCGACGGACCGGAAACAACCCTCAATCAGCACTTCCCACGATGGAAAGGACAAAAAGTAAACTATATTCGTTATGCCGATGACTTTATCATCACAGCCTCATCAGAAAGCCTGATCAAAAATGAGATCATCCCGGTGGTGAAAGCTTTCCTCGCAGATAGAGGACTTCAACTTTCTGAAGAAAAATCAAAGGTTACACACATCAACGAAGGGTTTAACTTCTTGTCGCAAAACATCCGCAAATATAAAGGGAAACTGTTGATAAGACCTTCCAAAGAATCAGTCCAGTCGTTTAAGGACAAAATAAAATCCATTCTAAAACAAAACAGGGGCATCCCGGCACACAGCCTGATCAGGTTACTAAACCCTATTATCAGGGGTTGGTCTAATTTCCACAAAGGCATCTGCGCCAAACGTGCGTTTTCAAAATTGGGAACTTTCATTTTCTGGCAGCTTAAACGATGGGCCAAATACCAGCACGGAAATAAAAACCGATGGTGGATTTGCCGGGGCTACTTCTCCAACAATCATTTTACCGACATCCGAAACGGGAAAAAAGGTGCAATAGCACATCGCCTGTAAAGGATTGCCTATGTTCCGATTCGGTATCATGTAAAAGCGAAATCTGATGCCAACCCATTCTTAGAGGAGTGGGATCCATATTTTTATAAACGGCGTAAATGGAGAGAAGATTTAGCAAAACAATGCCAGCAAAACACTAAATTTGCAGTTAAATGATTTCAACATCAAATACAGCCGGGTTCCTTCTCGCAAAAGGAGCCTTAAAAGTGCTTGAGCCGTATGCCGGGAAACTGGCACTGCCTGTCCCGGAATTCCGGGATACGGTTCTTAGGGGGCGTAAGCTACCCGGTCAGGGCATTTTAAAACACGAAATTATTTGTAACTAATTAAAATGCAACAGGATTATTATGTCAAAATTTGAAATTATAATAACTTTATTTACAATAATTTATGGACTTATGTTAACTGATTTATTTGCAAGTCTTCATAAACTTATAAGGGCACGAAAAACTATTAAATGGCATTGGTTACCGCTTCTCGCCTCATGGTATCTGTTTTTACTTATTATAAAAAATTGGTGGGATTTAGCAATTCCAGAAAATAATCTAAAAGAATACGGTATCATTTACTTTGTAGTATACGGGCACTTACTGATTTTACTTTACTTATTAGTGTCTGCTGCATTACCTGATGAAATTCAAAAAAAAGGTATCAATTTAAAAGAATACTATTTTCAAAATCATAGATATTTTTGGGGGTTGATGACGGCCGTTGGTTTGATTTCAATAATGATTCATGTGGTTATAGGAATAATTCAGGCCTCTTCAATAAATATTTATAATGTTATTGCAAATATGGTTTTTCTATTATTGACAGTTTTGCTTGCCATAAATAAGAGATATTGGATACATTCTATTCTATTGATTTTTTTTACGATAATTACTCTACTGGAAATACTTCAGAATATTTGAAAACATTTTGTCTGATAATGACAAACAACAAATTAATGATAATAAAAAACACCCTGTAATCGAGTAGGTGGGTGACGGCCAAATGACCGCCACTGTACCTCTCACACCACCGTACGTACGGGTCTTCCCGACGAAAAGTGTCGGGATAGGCTGTATACGGCGGTTCGTCAGTTCATTAATATTGTCGCTCTTTTCACCAACAACACTTTGCTTGTCCTTGTAAAGGGCTGGCAAACTCGAAGTTTGTACCTCCCAATTCAATTCAAAGGCGAACAAACGTTCAGCCCTTCCTGTTCGTTGTGAGGCCTCCGCATTCTTCTATGCAGCTCGTATCCTGAACAGTACTATGGCGTCTGCTGTCTCCCTGACGATCAGTCAATCGACTGATGTCAGGGCCTCCCCCCGGTAAGAGCATTTTCCTTCCTCCGATTCCTGCAACATCTATCAGTAAATGATTTTGGTAATCTTTGGGCATTGCAATGATGTGCTTGCTCATCCTCATTTAATGGCCTCGTATGTCGTTCCTGTCTCCCGATAATCGGGACAGGCTGTCAGTACCGGATTTTGCAGTTCGGAACGATGCTGTACCGATGTGTCAGCACCCGCTTCCTTCATTGCATTCCTTACGGAAAACCAATCCCGCTTTACGGGACAGGCATTGCGGCTTACTAACAGTTCGGATTGTTGACCCGCCTGTAAGGGACTTACACCCTCTGGAAAATTTGTACACATCCTTTGTAGCTCCGAAAAATAAATTTGTATTTTTGATATTTTTCTAAAGCTTGTAAAGAGTGTGCACGGCATGCTCATGCAGGGCACACACACGCGA
>CAYNDN010000655.1:0-2928 GCA_964395075.1 uncultured Lentimicrobiaceae bacterium
GACAGCTTTTCCTTTTGCAAACCCAACAGCTTTAATGCAAAGGCTTGACCTTGCGTGAAAAGTAGCTGTCTGACAGCTTTTCCTTTTGCAAACCCAACAGCTTTAATGCAAAGGCTTGACCTTGCGCGAAAAGTAGCTGTCAGACAGCTTGGTGATAAACTGAAAAGTATTTTTAATCACCCAACTCACTTAAACCAACCCATCAATCAAATTATCATCCGTAATTTCGGGAAGTGTAACCTTAAGATTTGGATTTTGTTCCATGGCACGTTTGATGGCGAAAATGGCACCTTCGTTCCTTGCCCAGTTGCGGCGTGATATGCCGTTGTTCACATCCCAGTGAAGCATGGATTTCAATCGGCGATCGGCATCATCAGAACCATCCAGCACCATCCCGAAACCGCCGTTGATCACCTCGCCCCAGCCTACGCCACCACCATTATGGATAGAAACCCAGGTTGCACCGCGGAAGCTGTCGCCAATCACATTCTGGATGGCCATATCAGCAGTAAAACTCGATCCGTCATAAATGTTGGAGGTTTCGCGGAAAGGCGAATCCGTACCGGAAACATCATGGTGATCGCGGCCCAGCACAACCGGAGCAGAGATTTTCCCGTCAGCGATGGCTTTGTTGAAAGCAGCTGCAATTTTAATGCGTGCCTGCGAACCCACCACCAGCTTGTTCACTTTGGCTTCGCGAATCCAGCGGATGTTGTCCTTCATTTGCTGGGTGATCTCTTCGGGAGCGGTGGCTGCAATTTTTTCCAGCACATCCATGGCTATCTGGTCAGTCATGTCGAGGTCTTCGGGTTTGCCGGAAGCACACACCCATCGGAACGGACCAAACCCATAATCGAAGCACATGGGGCCCATGATGTCCTGCACGTAGGACGGATATTTGAAATCACCGTTTTCTTTCAGAATGTCAGCACCGGCACGGCTGGATTCCAGCAGAAACGCATTACCGTAATCGAAAAAGTACATACCCTTAGCAGTGAGCTTGTTGATGGCTTCCACATGCCGCCTCAGGGATTCCTGAACTTTGGTTTTAAATTGTTCCGGATCTTCGGCCATCATTTTATTGGACTCCTCAAAAGACTGTCCAACCGGATAATAACCACCAGCCCATGGGTTATGTAATGATGTCTGATCAGAACCCAGTTCCACAAAAATGTTTTCTTCAACAATCTTTTCCCAAAGGTCAACGATGTTACCCACATAAGCCAGGGAAACTGATTCTTTACCTGTTTTGGCTTTTCTGATCCTTGAAATAATTTCATCCAGATCATAAAACAACTCATCCACCCAGCCTTGTGAATGACGTTTTACAGCTGCGGCCTCATTAACCTCGGCGATAACACCAACAGCTCCGGCAATAACAGCAGCTTTAGCCTGAGCGCCTGACATACCTCCGAGCCCTGATGTTATAAACAACTTTCCTCCTAAACCATCATCAGTTTGACCGGCCAACTTTCGGCCTGCGTTTAAAACTGTGATTGTGGTTCCATGCACAATTCCCTGCGGGCCAATGTACATATATGAACCGGCGGTCATCTGCCCGTATTGTGAAACACCCAGCGCATTGAATTTTTCCCAGTCGTCGGGTTTGGAATAGTTGGGGATGACCATGCCGTTGGTTACGATCACGCGCGGCGCATCTTTGTGCGAGGGGAACAATCCCATGGGGTGTCCGGAATACATGGCCAGAGTCTGCTCATCGCTCATTTGGGCGAGGTACTGCATGGTGAGCAGGTATTGTGCCCAGTTCTGGAAAACCGCACCATTGCCACCATAGGTGATTAGCTCGTGTGGGTGTTGAGCTACCGCCGGGTCCAGGTTGTTCTGGATCATTAGCATAATGGCGGCTGCCTGTTTGCTTTTTGCCGGATATTCTCCAATGGGGCGGGCGTACATTTCGTAATCCGGACGGAAACGATACATGTAAATTCGGCCATATTTTTCAAGCTCTACGGCAAACTCGGGGGCCAGCACTGCGTGATGTTTCGGATCGAAATAGCGCAGCGCATTTTTTAGCGCCAGTTTTTTCTCCTCTTTGGTGAGGATATCTTTACGTTTTGGCGCGTGAGAAACAGATTCATCAAGTGGTTTTGGTTCTGGCAAAACCTCTGGAATTCCTTGCAGTAAGGCGCTTTGAAAATCAGTCATGGTATCCGGAATTTTAATTTTTGTGATTAGTGGGCAAAATTAATGAAATACCCAAAAGTTATAACACTCAGAAAAGGTACAACTTCTTGCAACTAGCATGCTTATTCAATCCTGGAATTCAAATTTTTGTGCCGACTGCTTTTTGAGGATTAGTAACACATTTGGCAATGCCACCTCGAAGGATCCGCCAACTGGCGGAGACTGAGAGGTCTGCTAAAAAAAGCATATTTATGACTAACAATAAAACTAATGATTTTCAATACTTTATAAAACTGTTAGTCATAATTCAATTACAAATTCATTTTAGTAAAATAGATCATGCATAATAAAAGTCTTAACAAATCTTACAAAATGAATCTGGATAAATATGTTGAATGCCATAGAAGGTATGACAACCAGGTATTTATTCAGCAAACCTCCAATTTAGACTGGCTATAAATTTCCAGAAAAAGCCAATTTAGAAACCAATAAAAAGAAATAATTTTCAACTTTGCAGTGATTCTTTAAACTTAAAACGTTAGAAAAATGGCTTACGTAATCACAGATGATTGTACCGCATGTGGTACTTGCATTGATGAGTGTCCTGTTGAGGCTATCTCAGAGGGCGAAATCTACAAAATTGATCCTGATGCTTGCACTGACTGTGGTGCTTGCGCTGACGTTTGTCCGGTCGAGGCAATTCACCCCGAGTAATTTCGGGTCAGGATAATTCAATTAAAAAATCCGGATGGTTAGACCATCCGGATTTTTTTTGTCTCTTCG
>CAYNDN010000656.1:0-2928 GCA_964395075.1 uncultured Lentimicrobiaceae bacterium
ACCCGCGATCCGTTTTTTAGTCCGCGAATATTAAAGTTGCCATTATTGGGGTTAGGGTAAATAAATACTGCCTGCGGATTTTTATAATGATTAAGGGAATAGGTAATTGAAAATCCTGAAATTACCGACAATCCGTTATTTTCGAAAACACCGGTATGATCGGGATAAGATTTGTCGAACACCGGGTCAATCAGTATTTGCAGGCCGGTAAGGGCATCCAGCCATACGAATTGCATTTTACTGCCCGGTAACAGGCCTTTAGCATCACCGGTTATATTTTCACTGCCAAAAACCACAAGTGTATGCCGGGAATCGCCGGAAACAATTTCGGCCTGTCCGCAGCACACTCCACTTTCGTTGAAAACGCCAAGATAATCGCCGGGCGACATGCCTTTTGTGGCTTGTTTCTCCAAACAGATCACATGCGAGCCGGGCGCAGGAATTTCAGATTCCCAAAACGAGCTCCTGGTATGATGTACTTGTTGAAATCGGTTTGCGTTTTTTGGAGCCTGTGAAAAAATCAATGTATCAGGTTCAATTAGCAAAACCTGGTATGCATTTCCAGATAAAAGCACAGGCAAAGAATTGATGTTTTTTTCAGGCCAGTAAACACCCCATCCGGCCACTTCTTTGGCTATCACCAGATTTTCGTGTAACGAATCCAACACCGATACCGGTACTGTTGTTTTTGAAAGTACCGGCATCAGCGACCAGCCGGCTTCCAGGGCTACCTGGTTTTGTTGGGGATCATATCCGTAAATACGCAAATCAACATCTGCGCTGACTTTGGTTATGTAGCCGTTTTGAAAATCCCAGTTGCCGAGCGTGTTGATGTTTTGAGCCGGCCAGTAAACGCCCTGATAGTTTTGGAGTATTACCAGATCGTTCGCCACAGGCCTGAACATAACTTCCGGGTTTTGATTGCCCGGAATGATATGAGTGGAAATACCTCTCCACCCTTCCATAATATAAAGGTTTTGCACACTGTTGAAACCGGCCTGATGAAATCCCTGTGTTACCAGGGCTTCCGTTTTATCAAAGGTTTCAATCACAGCTTCGCCCAGCGAGGAGCTCAGCATAGCATCGGCAGTTTGGTAAAATGAGCCATACGATGAGATGAGTTGCTGCGACTGTGCTTCGATTGTAATAAGGAAAAGAGTAAAAATACTGTATAGAATTATTATTGTTTTCATTGCAAATATGTTTTTCATTAGAATTATCGTTCGAAATGAAATCCTGAATCATCATCGTACACAACGATAGCGGGAATAGTAAAAATTCGTTGACTCAATCTTGGATTCCTGACAACTATTTTCTACATGAATAAGGATACCCAAATAGTCAACTGTACTGTTGGGGTTATAATCGTGGTCCATTCGTAAAGGGAAATTTGACATAAATGCCTCCCTTGTCATGTTGCTTAATCCAAAATCTGCCCTATTCTCACAAGCATGTTTATACTCCCAGTATTCCGGCAGGCGCTTACCTTCATCAAGGCAATCCATGATCGCTCCATACCATCTCTGTTGGGGTCTGTCGTCAATATCCATACAAAAGCCTACCGATGCTCCTGAAAATATCGGCACAAATGCTTCGGTAGCGTCACAGTTGTCCTCATGTGGTGTAAACATACCCATAGCATTCATATAGCTGGTAGCCATATTGGTGAGGAAACCGCCACCACCGCCTGTTGTGGCCCAACTCGCCGTACCGCCTGCATCTGATGTGAGTACTTTGTTGGGGCCTGGATCACCGCCAGTTATTTGAATCTGACCGTTTACAACCGCCGAGCCATTCACCTCAAGTTCAGATGCTTTCACCTGTCCGTTTACATCCAGCTCTGCTGTGGGTGAGTCGGTGCCAATACCCACATCACCGTTAAGGTAAACTTCATCGGCATCAAAATCACCACCGATAAGTGGAGAGGATGAAGAGGAATTTTCGATGTAAAGCTTATCATCACCAGTTTCATTTTTCCCTGCCTGGTATCCGATAAATACGCCGCCGGACTTATTATGAGTTGAAGCTCCTTTTCCAGCTTCATAACCGATAGCTGTGTTGTTGTTTCCATCTTCCTGATATTTGAGTGCCTGTGATCCGAAGGCAGTGTTTTTATCCCCTTTGTTATAGTATTGCGTTTGGTAGCCGCCGGCAGCATTTGATTGCCCGGTTAAGTTATTATAAAGTGCCTGAGTGCCGGAAGCAGTATTATTGGTTCCGGACGTATTTTTGTTCAATGCTGATGTTCCCAAAGCTGTGTTGCCCTGACCGGTTGTATTTTTATTCAGCGACGCATAACCTACTGCGGTATTTCCATCAGCAGTAGTATTCGATTCCAGCGCTTTGTTTCCATAAGCCGTATTGTAATCACCATCTATATTATCCTGCAGCGACTCAAATCCTGTGGCTGTATTTTGACCTCCGCTGGTATTTGCGCTGCCTGCCTCTTTTCCAATGAATACATTCTCATTGTTGGTAAGGTCATCACTTTCCCCTGCTCCCTCGCCAATAAAAACGGATTCTCCGGTTCCTGTTTGCGAAATATGTCCGGCCACCTCCAGTTTAGCATTCGGAGTTGCTGTACCGATGCCCACATTTCCGCTTACTTCGGAATACATGTCATCACCCACAATCTCCCAGTCGTTGTCGGCAGTGGGAGCACCCGGATCCGACCACGTGGCTGTTCCATTGGTGTCGGATGTTAATATCCTGCCTGCGGCCTGCGTGCCATCGGCAATGCGCACCGAACCTTCTATATGCAACAATTCCTGCGGATTGGAGGTTCCTATCCCCACATTCCCGTCACCATCTATGGTCATTCGTTCTTCGCCATCGGTGATAACTGAAACAGCGTTTGCATAAGGACTCGACAGCCCGGAGTTTTCCAAACCGTTTCCAAACCGGTATGAGGCATCATTGGCATTACCA
>CAYNDN010000657.1:0-2917 GCA_964395075.1 uncultured Lentimicrobiaceae bacterium
ATGAAGGATTCAATGTCAAGGTTGTTAAATGAAATTTGCTGAGGCAGATATGCCAGTTCATTTCTGAGATTACTGAAGTTTTTTGGTGAAAGTTCATGGCCTTTAAAAATAATTTTTCCATCTGATGGCCTTACAAATCCGGTTAAAGTGTTGATCAGGCTGCTTTTACCGGAACCTGAAGCCCCGCTGAAAACAACATGTTCCTTTTCTTCAATCCTGAAATTCAGTTCTGAAATCAGCGTTTTTTCACCGAAGGTGAGCGATATGTTATCAAAAGTCAGCAAGTTGGCATGATTAAATTTGCCAAAGTTGGATAGCTGCAAATCTACAATTTGAAAATGGATTTTAAATTTTGCCAGCAAGAAAACTATTATGGTTGAAAATCGAATTTGTGAGTTTTCTTTCAAAGCTAAATATGGGATTGCTTGTTTTGGCAATATCATTATTTTTGGAAAATGTTACCAGGAAATGTATCCACATGAAATCAAAAACGTTACGCAAAACGCTCATCGTTTCCGGAATTGTTATCATAGCAATTGTGCTTGCCATTGTGGGCGGATTGATCTACCTTGATAAAAATGCCGGGAAAATTGCAGAAAACTTTCTTCAAAAAGAATATCAGGGCTCGGAGTTCAGTAAGGTTTATGAGATAAAATATGACAACATCAGCATAGGATTGTTTTCCGGGAACCTTAAAATTAAAAATCTGAGCATCGCACCCAGGCCATCATTTTATGAAGCGGATGACACCTTGCGCCTGAAATATCCCCATCTTTTCGATATCAAGCTGCCATCCCTTTCCATAACCGGAATTGATGAGAATTTTTCGCTTTCACTGAAAAATATTTCGCTGGAAAGCATCGTCATGAGCCGGCCTGAAATTATCCTGATCGATCATTTAACCATAGCTAAAAAAAAGCAGGCGAAGGCTTTAAGAGCTCAACACACAAAACAAAATAAACCTGATCAATCGCAGGAGCAATCCTATGCTTTACAATCGTTTGAATTGAAGCGGGGAAGTTTCAGTTATTACGATCATAAAAAACAACTTCAGGTGCTTGCGGCCGGAAAAATCAACCTCAGAATTGATGATCTTCTGGTTGAGGGATCGCCTGACGAGGCAGCATTACTTAATATATTTAAGGAGCAGGTTCAAATAAGTATTGGCGATTTTTTCTATCCTACACCGAAGGGCATGTACGACATCAGGGTGGAAGATGTGCAGAAAAATCCGGGGGATTCATCCCTGAATATTACCGGATTTGAATTGGTGCCAAATTACAAAAAGAAGGAATTCGGACACAAGGTTGGCAAACAAACCGATCGCCTTCAGATAAAGGTTGATAATATTTTAATTGGTGGTTTGGATTTTGAAAAGTATTTGCAGGAGCAGGAAGTTTACATTAACCGCATTGTGATTACGGGCCTTTTCCTGAATGCTTTCCGCGATAAGAATGTTCCTTTTAACTACAACCGTTTTCCAAAAATGCCCCAGCAGGCTTTGGCCGGTATGGAAGTTCCGCTGGATATCCGGAAAATTCTTGTGAAGGATTCTGAAGTACTGTACGAACAGTTGAACGAAGGTGCCGGGAGAACTGGTCAGGTCCCGATTAAAAAGCTATACGCTACCCTGGCAAATGTTTCAAATATCCCTGAGCAGATCAGGGAATTCGGGCCAATGTCATGGGATGTGAGAACGAATATTTTTGGCGCTTCTACTTTGGATGTAAAGTTTCAATTTGACGAAAATATTCGTAAGCCTGATTTTTCTATTTCAGGCAGTTTGCAGCAAATGAACATGACCGCGTTCAACCAGATGACAGAACACACTGAATATATTCGCATTGAGGAGGGGATGATACAATCGATGGATTTTGAGGCCACTGCCAATGGCGAATATATGGAGGGTGAATTGTTTATGCTTTACAGCGATCTAAAAATTAAAGGTTTGCGAAAAGCAGCCAAAAAGGAAAAAGAGGAAATGGGCTTGCTTTCTGCAATGGCCAATATGGTGATAAGGCAGTTTAACCCACCAAAAAATAAACGCGATGAACCGGTGAGTTCACAGATATTTTTTGTCCGCGATAAGAATAAAGGCATTTTCAACTATCTGGCCAAAGGGATTATTAGCGGTATCAAGGCAACTATTTTACCCAGTGTGTCTTCGCCAAAAAAAAGATACGAAAAGCGGATAGAGAAGGAAAGTAAGAAAGAAGCCCGACAAAAGAAAAGAGAAGAAAAGAAAAAGAAGCGGCAGTCGGAAAACGAAGATAACGACTGATACAACCAAGCAGGAATTTATCCTTTTTCCGATTCGGCTTTTTCGGGTTCTTCAATAAATTGCATTTCACCGTTGCGTTCAATACATTCCGTAATTTTCTTTTTAAACTTCCAGCAGGTCATCTGTCGTTTGTCGAGTTTCCTGGAAAGGTTGTAGCTCGAAATTTTGGGCGAACTGCAAACCATGTATGCGATCTCAAATGCTTCGGTGAGGTTTATTTTGCACCTGTGAAAAATAGTGTGTGCAGTTGCTGATTCATCATGCTTGCATCGTGTACAGCGTCTGGAAAATGGAGTTTTCCCCTTGCAATAATTGGTGTGGCCACATTTCCGGCAGGTATATCCGTCCTTCCATTTTTCATTGGCCAGAAACTCCAAACACTTTTCGTCTGTTGAAAATGCCGACTCAAACTCGAGAGGCTTTAAATGAATAATTTGACTTTTCATACTTACTGACACATCTAATTAACTTATTATGACAAAATGGCGCATAAAGTTAACCATTTTTGTTTTAGCATCGTTTTTGCAAAAATAGTTAAAAAGTGATACTAAAACGCTTTAAATTTAGTTTTATGTTTATCTTTGCAAAAATTTAAGAATTCAAACACCTAAAACACTTATTAAATATGAAAAGATT
>CAYNDN010000658.1:0-2912 GCA_964395075.1 uncultured Lentimicrobiaceae bacterium
TTATCGATGGTTTTTGGAACGTGGATGTTTTGCAGTTTCACATCATTTTTGGCCAGGAATTTGGAAATCCTGTTGGCCGTGGATGCAGTGTCGTCGCCACCAATAGTTACCAAAAGTTTTACATTGTTTTCTATAAAAAACCTGGTTGTGAATTCTTCGTCTTTTGGTTTATAACGGCTCATCTGCAATGCTGAACCACCCATTTTATGGATTTTATCAGCTTGTTCAAAATCGATATCTTCCATTTTTGGGTTTTCAGAAAACAGGCTTTTGTAGCCTTCGTGCAAACCAATTACACGGAAACCACTTTGTAAAAAAACCTTGGCAATGGTTCCGATTACAGTATTGATTCCGGGTGCCGGGCCTCCGCCGGCCAAAATAGCAATTGCATCTTTCATGGTATTCAAGAATTATTATTTCAATGTTTTAATTTGCTCTTCCAATACTTTAATTTTGTTTTCAGCATCGGCCTGCTTTTGTTTTTCTTTATCAACAACGGCTTCCGGGGCATTATTTACAAATCGCTCGTTGGATAATTTTTTGGAAACAGCTTTCAGGAATCCCTGTGTGTATTTGAGTTCATCTTCAAGTTTTTTGAGTTCGGCTTCTACATCAATATTGTCGCTGAGTGGAATAAAAAATTCAGTGGATTTGATAACAAAAGAATTGACACCATCAATTTTTTCCTCAGCATATTGCACACCTGAAAGGTTACACAGTTTTGAGATTAATCCATCAAAAGTTGCATCGGCTTTTTCATTGTGGTTTTTCTTGACAAAGAAATCCAGTTGTTCTTTCTGCGGAATATTCTTGCTGGCACGGATACCGCGAATGGCAACGATTACTTCTTCGGCAAACTTAAACTGCCCAAGAATTTGCTGATTTATTTCTTTTGTTTCCGGCCATTGTGCAATCATTATATCATTACCAGGCTTGCGATCGCGAAGAAGGTGCCAGATTTCTTCAGTAAGGAATGGCATAAACGGGTGCAGAATTTTCATCAGGCTTTCGAACAATTCAAGGGTCAGGTCAAAAGTCTTTTTATCGATGGGTTTCTGGTAGGCCGGTTTAATCATTTCGAGGTACCATGAACAGAAATCATCCCAAATCAATTTGTAGGTGGCCATTAAAGCATCCGAAATCCTGTACTTTAAATAGTGATCATCAATTTCTTTGAGGGTTTCGTTAAGCCTTGCATCAAACCATTCAACAGCTATTTTACTGGTATCAGGTTGTGTGATATTTTTGTCAACTTCCCACATGTTCACCAGGCGTAGCGCATTCCAGATTTTATTGGAAAAATTCCGGCCCTGTTCGCAAAGCACTTCATCAAATGGTAAATCGTTTCCGGCAGGTGAAGTGAGGAGCATACCTACACGGGCACCATCGGCACCGTACTTTTTCATCAATTCGATGGGGTCAGGAGAGTTTCCGAGAGATTTTGACATCTTCCGGCCCTGGGCGTCGCGCACAATCCCGGTGAGATAAACATTTTTGAAAGGAATGTCCTTGCGGTATTCCAGTCCGGCCATGATCATCCTTGCCACCCAAAAGAAAAGAATTTCTGGTGCGGTAATCAGATCGTTGGTTGGATAATAATATTTAATGTTGGGGTTGTCCGGATTTCTGATGCCATCAAAAACGGATATCGGCCACAGCCATGAAGAGAACCAGGTATCAAGCACATCTTCGTCTTGTCTGAGGTCTGTAATTTTCAGGTCCTTTAATTCCGGATACTCAGCCATAGCTTTTTCATAAGCCTCCTCAAGCGATTTAGCTACTACCATTTCCTTGTTGGGCAGGTAATATACCGGAATGCGCTGTCCCCACCACAACTGGCGCGAGATACACCAGTCGCGAACATTCTCCATCCAGTGGCGGTATGTATTCTTGAATTTTTTAGGATGAAACTGAATGGTGTCATTTTCAACTACATCGAGCGCAGGCTTTGCAAGCTCGGGCATTTTTAGGAACCACTGCAGCGAAAGCTTTGGTTCGATGGCAACATCTGTGCGCTCCGAATAACCAACTTTGTTTTTGTAATCCTCAACTTTTACCATGTTTCCGGCTGTATCAAGGTCTTTCACAACTTCCTTGCGAACGTCATCGCGATCCTGGCCGATATATAATTCAGCGGCTTTGCTCATCGTACCATTATCATTAAAAATGTCAATGGTGTCGAGTTTGTGACGGATACCAATTTCGTAGTCGTTGATATCGTGAGCCGGGGTAATCTTCAAACAACCTGTACCAAATTCCATATCTACGTAATCATCTTCGATAATGGGAACGGAACGGTTTACCAGCGGGACAATCACACGTTTTCCATGAAGATGTTTGAATCTTTCATCGTTGGGGTTGATGCAGACAGCGGTATCACCCAAAATGGTTTCAGGACGCGTGGTTGCGATGGTTACCCATTCATCGCCTTCACCATCAATTTTATATCTTACATAATAAAGTTTGGAATCTTCTTCCTTGTAAATTACCTCTTCATCGGAAACTGCCGTGAGGGCATTGGGATCCCAGTTCACCATACGAATACCGCGATAAATCAGGCCTTTGTTGTACAAATCAATAAACGTGTCGATTACCGATTCGTACATGCTTTCGTCCATGGTAAATTTGGTGCGGTCCCAATCGCAGGATGCGCCTAATTTTTTTAGCTGCTCCAGGATGATTCCACCATGCTTTTCTTTCCATTCCCAGGCATGATCAAGAAATTTTTCGCGGGTAAGCGTTTTCTTATCTACCCCTTCATCTTTGAGCTTGGCAACCACCTTGGCTTCCGTGGCGATGGAGGCGTGATCTGTTCCGGGCAGCCACAGTGCATTTTTGCCCTGCATCCGTGCACGACGGACCAATACATCCTGTAGGGTGTTGTTGAGGATATGCCCCATGTGAAGGACGCC
>CAYNDN010000659.1:0-2908 GCA_964395075.1 uncultured Lentimicrobiaceae bacterium
TGCCAAGACCAAATCCGCTTCTGGTAGTGCGTTGATTTTATTGAGAATCGAAAATTGTACTGTCAAAGATCAGTTTAGCAAAAAAAACCCATTTCCGTTGATATAAAGTAATCTGGACCTTACTCATTATTTATGTGTGAACGGTTTAATTTCAAGGCGTTACGGGCACCGTAGGCGATATCCGCTCGTGATTTACCGTCAATCAAGATCGGATAGCCATATCCTCTTTGGCTGATCAGCAGCCCGTTGTGTGCATCCATGACCATTTGAATGTCGTTGTCGAACGATTCGCCATCGTACCACGTGGTGTTTTTTCCGAAAATTTAACGGTGATGGTTTCAAGCTTGCTTTTTGATGTGTTGTATACGGTGTTCAACGTCAACCATTTTTCCCGGGCGCAATGGTCAAGCTATCGACTTTAGCCGATGCAGATTGACTTGGGCTTAAAATACTCAACAAGACCGCGTGTAAATTCACCGTACTTTAGCTTTTCATCACAAAAGTCTTTCTCCCCAAGATACCAGTTGATCATGATTTCAGGTTCATTAAAACCGGCCATGGCCCTCAGAGAAGAAGTGCCTGAAAATCTCGGGTTTATCTCAAAGGGCACAAAATCATTTCCATCCATTCGACCTTGGATGTTCATAGGACCTATTGATTTAAATATCTCAGCTATAGTCTCAGCCTGTTTTTTAATATTTGGAGACTTTATATGTCTTCCCTGGGAAATCCCGGAGGAAACAGCTAATACCTCCCCAAATGCCTTATGATTAGTATAGTTTGGAACCCGAGATCTATTTGAGAGGCCGGATAATATATTCCGGTTTAGAATAAAGATGCCCACACGTGCTCCATCCGGGCTGTTCAGAACACCTATTGTATATTCATTGGCTGCATTGCCTATATATTCCTGAACCAGGGGACGATACTGGTATCTATCCAGATATTTCACAAAGAACTCCAGTTCTTCCATCTGCTGAGCTATAAATGTCGCGGCTGAACCACCCGAACCTTTCGAAGGTTTAACAATGCAGGGGAATTCTATGTCCAGCTTTTTTATATTTGTGATATCAGTTACTTCAAATGTTCTCGGTACCCGTATGTGGTTTTCAGAGAGGAATTTAAACGTCTTATTTTTGTCAATACATAGGGCTATTACTTCCTTTGAATTCATCAGGATAGTTGCCCCAGCCTTTTTAAGGTCTTTCGTGTTCTCTGAAACTTTCACCAATTCCGGTTCACTTCCCGGAATCAAGAATTCTATTTCATATCGCTCTATTAATTTACCCAGTCGGGATATGTATTTTTCATCATGGGCATGAGGCATAACTTCATAGTGTTCCGCTTGAACAACAGCCATGGGTTCGGGTGTTGTATTAGTTGCCAGGATCTCATATCGGTTTTTACCGCTTCTTAAGGCCTTAAAAACCTGTTCGCCGATGGCACCCCCGCCGACTCCTGTAATCAATACCCGGATTGCCCTTATCATTTCCACGCCACAATCCTTAAATACTTAAAGAACTTATTTGTAAGAGGCATCATATCCCTTAAATATGCCTCAATATGTTCGGCTTCAATTTGTGATCTTTTGGCAACCTTCCCCTGACCTAAAAACCAGTAATAATCAACATTAACTTCTGAAAAACCTGCCTCTCCAAATTTTATTTTTATCTCATAGGCGTCCATACCCCCTTTGACTATCTTCTGATATTCGGCCAGCTTTACAGTATCCGGATCAACACCTATTTTTTCCCCGAGCAAGTAATGGGTTCCCATAACAGATGCTATTTCATCGGGAAGATAAGCCGGAGATAAATCCTTTGTCTTTCCATTTGACAGAGTCTTTAAAGAGTGCCAAAAGAGGATATTGGGATCCTCCTCACTAAAAAAGACACCTCCAGGCTTGAGTAATCTGAATGCCTCGTGGATTGTTGGTTTAATATCCCATAAATGGTGTAAAAAGCTATTACTGGTAATCATGTTCGCCACCTTATCCTTTAATGGGATGGTTTCGGTATTGGCTTCAATTAGACAAACCTTTCCCGAAGACAAATCCACATGGGACATCATAGCCGGTGTGACATCAATGCCATAGACCTTCTGAAACAAGGGCAGGACAATATCAATCATAAAACCCGTTCCGCACCCCAGGTCAATGCAGGCCGTTCTTCCGCACCTGTTAACAACTTCTTTTATCATGCCGGAAACACGACTTCGGTTCTCTGGGAGATAATGGGGCTGATCCTTATAAGTGTTTGAAAGGGATGTGTGAAACGCGATATTCGCGTCAAGTACTGACTCTTTTGCGGGTATTCTCTCCATATTATTATCCTTCTCTGCTGAGTATTTCTATTAAATCGTTCTCCCATTCAAGAGTTTTCAATCTGCGTTGAAAAGCTTCCACAGGATAGGAAATCCTGTTTATGTTTACTTCGGGCTCACCTGTTTTAAACAGCGCGTAACTTGCTTTCGGATTCCCGTCTCTAGGCTGGCCTATGGATCCCGGATTGAGTATAATCCCGCCGCCGATCTTTTTAATCATTGGATGATGAGTGTGTCCAAAAATGAATAATTCATTATCTGCCGGAACAACGTCGAACAAATATTTAGAATCTTGATATAAATATGTCTCCTCATCCCATGGGCTAGCATGTCTTATTCTTAAGTACCAATTATCACAATTAAAACTTAACGATTCGGGCAAAGAGCGTAACCATTCAATATTTTTTTCATCAAGCGTTGATCTAGTCCATTCAATCCCATAAAGGAACGAAGGTTTTTTAGGGAGCAATTCACCAACCACGTAAGCATCATGGTTGCCCCTTATAACCAGCGCTCCGATTTCCCGTAACCTGGAACAGACCCGGTTAACATCCGGATAGTATCCTACTATATCTCTGCAGCATAT
>CAYNDN010000660.1:0-1684 GCA_964395075.1 uncultured Lentimicrobiaceae bacterium
GATTTTGCCTCTTTGTAAATGGAAAATTTTTTATTCCCCGCCATAAATGACGGGGTTATTGATTTTCTGTAATTTAGTATCTTTCAACTCATTTTCTACCAATCCCGAATTTGTCGGGAGGCAGAAAATGAGTTGAAAGATACTTTTGCAAAATTTCTAAATTATTTTAAATCAATGAGAAAAATAAAAATTGTAGTGACTTGTTTTTAATGAATAACTAAGAAATTTTGTTTGACAACTTGGATAAGCCAAAATATGATACATGTTTATAATATATCTACTTTTTTGGTTTTGGCTTGTCCAAGTTGGGAAGTGAACATTTATTTTTGTGATTAGGCCAGGCTAAAAAGCCTGAAATATCCTTAAATTAATTTTAATAAATTACACAGCATAGTAAAAGGGGTTATTTTGAATGTAATAAGCAAGATTTTATCATATTCAAATCCAAAATAGTATTTTAGCCAGCAAAGAATCCTCATGCCAAAAGCAGATTAAATATGAAGCGGGATCAGGACAAGGAAAAACTTGCAAAGCAAAATCAAATTCTTCAAATCGAAATTAAGCAGTTACGGGAATCTTTGAAACAGTCGCAAAAAACCGTTTCCGAATACCGTCAAATTGTCGAAAATGCTAACTCGGCCATAGTTAAGTTGTCGGTTATGGGCGAGATTGATTACATAAATCCCTATGCAAGCATGCTTTTTGGGGATGTTGATGATAAAAAGTCAAGACTTGGAATTTATCAATCAGTACTTAAAAAAAGGAGAACAAAAAAAAGTACTGTAGCAGATACAATCCGTGAACTTAGTGAAAGCCGATTCGATATTATTCAGCACGAAAACAAGATAGATCGGCCGGATGGTAATGAGGTTTGGATTTCGTGGACCAACAGGTTGCTGTTTGATGAATCGCAGCAGGTTGCCGGCCTTATTGCAATTGGAGTAGATATTTCAAAGCGAAAAATTGCTGAAGATGCCATGCGTGAAAGCGAATTTAATCTTTCCAAGGCACAGGAGGTTGCAAAAACCGGAAGCTGGGCCTGGGAAATTGACACCGATTTTATTCATTGCTCCGATTATTTCCTCAAAATTTTTGGCATCCGGCCCGTTACAAGCTATGAGGGATTGCTCAGGCAATTAAATAACATAATATTTCCTGAGTATCGCGATTACATCAATAAGAAAATTCAACAGGCGGTTAAAAAAGGCACCACCGAGTCGTTTTCCTACCGGATCATGCATCCTTCAGGCGAAAAGCGCTGGATTATGGAAGAAGTGTCAATACTTGGCGACATCGGCAAAAAGAAACAGATGCTTATTGGAACGGTGCGCGATGTTACCGAACAAAGACGATCGGAGGAAAAGCTCCGTGAATATTTGCTCATTGTTTCATCTTCCAGCGAACTGATGTCGCTTATCGACCGGGATTACCGGTATGTGAATGTTAATCAGGCATACTTAGATGCGTATCAACGAAAAGCATCTGAAATCGAAGGTCGGACAGTTTCTGAAATTTTCGGAAAGGAGACTTTCGATAATGTCATCAAACCCAACATTGATAAATGTTTGTTGGGCGAGCATCTCACCGATCAGTACTGGTTTACTTTTCCGAATAATCGCCTGTGTTTTTTGGATGTTAAATACAATCCTGTGCTCGAGGTGGATGGAACCATTTCAGGGGTTAC
>CAYNDN010000660.1:1694-2895 GCA_964395075.1 uncultured Lentimicrobiaceae bacterium
TGGTATGGCAAACATGGATGGAAAAATTTCTTATGTAAATTCCCGTCTGAGTAGTATGGCCGGCTATTCTGATCCTTCAAAGCTGATTGGCCAGAGTATTTTTGATTCTTATCTCGGGTCGCATAAAGAAAAAATCTTCGACGATATTCTGCCCGAAATCCGGTCCAAGGGTCAGTACACCGGCGAGATTGACCTCGTTAGAAAAGATGGTATTGTAATCCATACCATCGAAAATTTTTTTATTATCCGCAACGAAGAAGATGAACCCGTGTCGTTTGCACTAACCGTAACCGATATAACCGATCGAAAGCTGGCCGAGCAGGCGTTGCAACAAAGCGAGAGCAATTTCAGGACGATATTTACCAACGCTGCCATTGGTATTGATGTGGTGGATGCAGAAGGCCGCTTTTTGCAGGTAAATCAGGCACTGTGCGATATGATGGGTTATAGCGAAAAGGAATTGATGGAGATGAAAGTAAAAGACGTTACCTATCCTGATGATGTGGGACGCAGCATGAAATCGCTTGGGAAACTTTTTAAGGGTAAATCAGATTTTTACCGCATCGAGAAGCGCTACGTGCGAAAAAGCGGAGAAGCATTTTGGGCCGATCTTTCGGTGACTGATTACTATGATGTGGTAAACGACAGGAGGCTGGCAATTGGCACCATCATCGACATAACCGAGGCAAAGCGGCTACAGGAGGAGTTGAAAAAATCGCGCGAGGAGGCCATTAAGGCCAACATGGCAAAATCAGAGTTTCTGGCCAATATGAGCCATGAAATCCGAACACCATTGAATGCTGTAATTGGCTTTACCGAGTTGCTCGAAACGATGGTGGCAGATAAAAAGCAAATCAACTACCTCGAATCCATCAAATCAGGAGGTAAAAATCTGCTGATGCTTATCAACGATATTCTTGACCTGTCGAAAATTGAAGCCGGAAAACTTGAATTTAAATATGAACCCATCAATCCTTTTTTGCTTATCGATGAAATAAAGCAAATATTCTCCATTAAAATTGCCGAAAAAGATATCGATTTTATTGTTGAGGTTGAGGAAGATATCCCTGCCAGCCTTATCCTGGATGAAGTCCGGCTTCGCCAGGTTATTTTTAATCTAATTGGCAACGCCGTTAAATTTACTGAAACCGGTTTTGTGAAATTCTCGGTGAAAAAGCTTGTGGATGAAGTTGATACCAGC
>CAYNDN010000661.1:0-2891 GCA_964395075.1 uncultured Lentimicrobiaceae bacterium
CAGCGGGCAGGTGAATTTGCCGGTTTTAATGGCTTCGTAATAGATTTCCACGGCATAATCTGTAGTGCCACCGCCGGGAAGTGTAAGGTTGGAGATGATACCGGGGTAGCGAACGCCACGGGTATCCACACCAAAACGCTTGTAGTAGTAGTCGCTCAATAGCTCGCCCGAAACTTTGGTAACGCCGTACATGGTTCCCGGACGCTGGATGGTATCCTGTGGGGTGTTGTCGAGCGGGGTGCTCGATCCGAATGCACCGATGGAGCTGGGGAAGAAAACCGCACAGTTGTGTTCACGCGCCACTTCCAGCACATTGTAAACACCGTTCACGCCCACATTCCACGCAGCCTGCGGGTTTTTTTCGGCAACTGCCGACAACAAAGCAGCAAGATTGTAAATAGTGTCGATTTTATACTTTTTTACTACCTCATGAATGCGCTCAACATCTGTAGCATCTACAATTTCCAGTGGGCCGCTTTCAGCAAGTTCCTGAGAAGGTTTTGTTTTACGGTAACCTGCTACAACATTGTCGTTACCATACCTGTTACGCAATTCCATGGTCAATTCTGATCCGATTTGTCCAACTGACCCGATTACAAGAATATTCTTCATTTTTGTGTAAGATTTTATTTAATTGTTAAACATTTAACAGTAATGCGGGCAAAAATATAATTTTTTAAATAACAGCTATTTAATGTAAGAAAATTACATATTCTATCGCTAATTTTCAAAAACAAAACCACTATATTTGCCAACTGTTAATTAATAAACAAACACATTTTAATACAATACAAAAATCAACGAATATGTACGGAAAAATCAAAGAACACTTACAGCAGGAACTCGCCAACATTAAGGATGCCGGACTTTTTAAAGATGAAAGAATCATTAATTCACCTCAGGGAGCCGAAATCAGTTTGACCACCGGGCAAAATGTGTTAAACTTTTGCGCCAATAATTACCTGGGGCTTTCTAATCACCCCGCATTGGTAGAGGCAGCCAAGGAAGCGCTTGATGATCGCGGATTTGGCATGTCGTCGGTTCGGTTTATTTGCGGTGCTCAGGATATTCACAAAACTTTGGAAGCCAAAATTGCTGAATTTTTTGGTACCGAAGACACCATATTATATGCCGCATGTTTTGACGCCAATGGTGGTGTTTTCGAACCCATTCTTACGAAAGAAGATGCTATTATTTCTGATTCACTAAACCACGCCTCAATTATCGACGGTGTTCGCCTTTGCAAGGCACAGCGTTTCCGCTATCAGAATGCTGATATGGCAGATCTGGAAGCTAAGCTAAAAGAAGCCAGCGAAACAGCCCGCTTCAAAATTATCGTAACAGACGGTGTTTTCTCCATGGACGGCAACGTTGCTCCAATGGACAAAATCGTTGAACTGGCTGAAAAATATGATGCGTTGATCATGATTGACGAGTGCCACTCTGCGGGTGTGGTTGGTAAAACCGGCCGTGGAGTAACTGAGCTTTTCGATGTTCGCGGAAAAGTGGATATCATCACCGGAACCCTTGGAAAAGCTTTTGGTGGAGGTATTGGCGGTTTTACAACAGGCCGCAAGGAAATCATCGAAATGTTGCGTCAGCGTTCACGCCCGTATTTGTTCTCAAACTCTTTGATCCCTGCTGCCGTTAATGCCGGTATCAAAATGTTTGACATGATGACCGAAACCAACGAATTGCAGGACAAGCTCCATGAAAACACCGATTATTTCATGGAAAAAATGAAAGCAGCCGGTTTTGATATCAAGCCATCAAAATCAGCCATCTGCGCTGTAATGCTTTATGACGCTAAACTTTCGCAGGATATGGCTTCCAAGCTGCTCGACGAAGGCATTTACGTAATCGGGTTTTACTACCCGGTAGTTCCCAAAGGCCAGGCACGTATCCGCGTTCAACTTTCAGCAGGCCACGAAAGGGCGCATCTCGACAAAGCCATCGCAGCTTTCACAAAAGTTGGAAAAGAATTGGGTGTGATCAAATAAGACCATCTCAAAACGCAAATAAAAAAGGACAGCCTGTGGGTTGTCCTTTTTTTTATGCTTCATATTAGATATTTGTTTTCTTACTTGTCTTTATCATCAACAATCTCCGACAAAACGGTGAACGTAGTGGTGTCGCCATAAACCATGATTTTATCAAGGAAATCCTGAAGGTGTTGATGATCTTTTAAAGCTACTTTCATAAGCACATTGTGACTCCCCGTTATGCGATAGCTTCTTAGAACGCCATCAAAATTGTTTACAGAAGGAATAAAAGCTTTGAGTTTGTTGGTAAACAATTTAATGATAATAAAAGCCACAAGCTTATTTCCTAATTGGTTCTGATCTATTTCAACAGTGAAATTTTTAATGATGCCAATATCAACCAGCCGTTGCATACGTTCGCGAACCGAGGATGCAGATAGGCCAATTTGCCGGCCAATTTCAGCATAGGATTCACGTCCGTTTACCTTGAGAATCTCTAAAATTTCAGTATCAAACCTATCTAACTTTGAAACCATTGTATTATTCATCATTTTAAACCACTTCAAAGGTAAAAACATTTTTTACACATCGAATCAATTGTGAAAATGGTAGCGGTGATGATAATTTTGTATCACATAAAATAACCTATTGTTAAACATAATACTATCATCTCATGAAACAGAAACTTTTACTTGTAGTATTTATTTTTTGTGGTTTTACATTGCTTTCGCAAAACACAAAAAAAGAGAATTTTAAATCGCCGGGCAAGTTCACCCAAGAAATGAATACTGGTGACATCAGCAATGCTCAAATGCCAAATATTATTAAGCCACTTGCACCAGCATTTAAAAATACCGATGTGGTGAATCCAATTGAAATTGGGCAATCGGGAAACGCCTGGGGCTTTTC
>CAYNDN010000662.1:0-2885 GCA_964395075.1 uncultured Lentimicrobiaceae bacterium
GGAATTTTTGTGAAGGATGAATCGGCTCTTCCACAGATGCTTACAAGTACCTCGGCTATTGCGGCGGGTGATTTTACTGGCAACGGGCAAGCCGATCTGTTTGTAGGTGGACGAATGGAACCGGGCAATTACCCGCATTCGCCCCGGAGTTATCTGTTGCGAAATGACGGAGGGCGCTTTAGCGATGTAACGTCCAGAGCAGCCCCCGGCCTGCTTGAGCCGGGCATGATTAACGATGCGGTTTGGATAGATTTTGACGGAGACGGACAACTTGATCTGGTGACGGCAGGAATCTGGCTTCCAGTTCAGTTTTATAAGAATCAAGATGGATCTATGCGAGAAGTGACCGAATCGATGGGTTTGCCTCCTATGAAAGGCTGGTGGTATAGTCTGGAAAAAGGTGATTTAAATGGCAATGGGCTTGATGATCTGATTGCCGGTAACCTGGGTTTAAATTCTACTCATAATGTCTCCGGTGACGTGAAGTTTGGTGTTTATGCCAATGATTTTAACAAGAATATGAAAACAGATATTATTTTTTTCTATGAAAAAAACGGAATTCAATATCCATTTTTCGGGAAAGCCAAGCTTGGACGAGAGCTTACATTTATCAATAATAGATTCCCCACTTTTCAATCATTTTCCGGGGCATCGATAAACCAGATATTTGGGGCAGAAGCTATAGCCGGAGCTCTCCATTATCAGGTGGATACATTTACCAGCAAGAGTCTGATTAATAATGGAGATGGCACTTTTACAGACGTTGATTTACCGGTGAATGCACAATTATCAGTCATAAATGGAATTGTAGCTTATGATGTGGACAAAGACGGAAATACTGACCTGATTATTGCGGGCAATCTTTTTCAAACTGAACCGGAAATACCCCGATTGGATGCAGGTGTCGGATTATGGATGAAGGGCGATGGAAGTGGAAAATTTGAGTCTGTTCCAGCTTATGAAAGTGGTTTTAAAGCGCCATTTGATGTAAAGGACATGAAATTAATGAATACGCCTTTTGGCAAAGCGGTAATTATTTCAAATAATGATGACTGGATTCAATTATATCTGATAGAGTAGATTTTAAGTACCATGGTTAAAGTTTTACAAATGTTAGATTACAACATAATGTGAAGATTAATTTGATTATTAAATCAATATTTCATTTTATGATTGTTAACGTTAACAAAAAACGATTGATCGTAAATTCTAAATTTTTGATATATGACAAAAAACTTTTTTCTGATTTTTATTCTGTTTCTGCTTTTATCTGTTTTTCCAAAACATTCTAAAGCCCAATTCAACATAAGCCAAAGTGTTATTCAAAATGATTGGGAAAATCCTGAAGTTAACGGTATCAACCGGCTTGCTTCCCGGGCTACATTTTATTCCTATCCGAATGAAGAATCGGCTTTGAAAAATATCAGGGAAAAATCACCATGGTATAAGTCGTTAAATGGTAATTGGAAGTTTAATTTTGCAAAAAATCCATCAGAGGCACCGGAAACTTTCTTTATTGAGGAAGAGACACGAAACTGGGATATGATAAAAGTACCATCCAATTGGGAATTACAGGGATATGGTACGGCCATATATCTGAATTTTATTTATCCATTCAATCCCGTTAATCCGCCTCTCGTGCCTGATGATGACAATCCGGTTGGAAGCTATTATCATTCTTTTGAAATACCAGAGCAATGGTCAGATAAACGGGTAATTATACATTTTGGAGGGGTGAGCTCAGCCTTCTATCTGTGGATTAATGGAATTAAAATAGGTTACAGTCAGGATAGCCGATTACCGGCTGAATTTGATATTACGGATGCCTTGAAGGAAGGTGAAAATACATTATCTGTGCAAGTAATACGCTGGAATGATGGGAGCTATGTTGAAGATCAGGATCATTGGAGGCTTTCAGGTATTCACAGAGAGGTTTTTTTAATGGCCCGGCCTGAAGTACATATTTCAGACTTTACTGTTCGTTCAGGACTGGATGATTCCTATTCAGACGGAATACTGGAAATTTACCCGATTGCAAGAAATGTAGATGGAATAGATATCAGTTCGTATAAGGTAGTTGCAAATCTATATAATTCTGCAAATGAAACTGTACTTGATGAGCCGTTAGAGATCATTTATGAACCGGACATAATTCCCAACGGTAAGTATACCCCAACATCGAACATTGTACTTGGTACAATGAATTCTATCGTGAAAAATCCTTCCAAATGGTCTGCAGAAATACCTAATCTCTATACTCTTGTATTATCACTGTATGATAAAAGCAATAATCACATTGAATCATTAAGCACAAAGGTTGGCTTCAGAACAGTGGAACTGAAAGAAGGTAAACTTTATGTAAATGGTAAATCTGTATTGCTGTATGGAGTAAACCGGCACGACCATGATCAATACAACGGCAAAGTTGTAAGCCCGGAAAATATGGAAGAAGATATCAGGCTAATGAAACAGTTCAACATAAATGCTGTAAGAACTGCTCATTATCCAAATGATCCCGGATTTTTAGACCTTACAGATAAATATGGACTTTATGTAATAGATGAAGCAAATCTTGAGACACATGGATTGGGCAGTCGGTTGTCAGAGAACCCTGATTGGAATACTGCATTTATGAATCGAGCCATTCGGATGGTTAAAAGAGATAAAAATCATCCATCTATCATATTCTGGTCTTTAGGAAATGAAGCGGGAATTGGTCCTAACCATGCATCAATGGCCGAATGGATAAAGAATTATGATTCCACACGATATATTCATTTTGAGAGCTACAATGTAGCAAGAGTTCCGGATCCGCCCTATTTAGATATGATTAGTCGTATGTATCCGTCAGTTGATGAAATGATTGAACTTGCGACTGATCCATC
>CAYNDN010000663.1:0-2884 GCA_964395075.1 uncultured Lentimicrobiaceae bacterium
CTCGCAAAGCCGCAAAGTGTTTATCTCTCGCAAAGCCGCAAAGCCGCAAAGGTTTTTGTCTCTCGCAAAGCCGCAAAGGTTTTTGTCTCTCGCAAAGCCGCAAAGGTTTATTTTTTCTTACAGTCCCAAAGCTTATTTATTAATGTTTAAAGGAATTCCTGTTTCAAACGGGTTTTGTGGGTTGTTGCTCCACTCGAACCAGCCACCGTCATACACCGAAACCCTCGGCCAGCCCATCAGCCAGGCGTTGAACCATGCTTCGCTGCCGCGCCAGCCGGTGCCGCAATAAAAGGCCAAATGCTTTTCGGGGGTAATGCCATTGTTCTTCCAGATATCTTCAATTTCGTGGTATTCGCGGGTGGTATGGTCGAAATTGCGGTAGTTTTCCATGTGATAAGCATCACTGCCACAATCGGCGAATACAGCACCGGGAATACGACCTTTAGCTTTGATGTAGTTGTAGCCACTTACCTCACCAATATATTCAGGGTAGCTGCGTACGCAAACCAACTCAGCAGTGGGTGAAGCCAGCATTTCTTTGGCTTCGGGGGTGTCTACTGCCAGTAAGGGTTTTGCAGGAATTGCGGAACCAAAATCCTGAACGGGTTTTTTCGGCACATCATCAAAATCAACCGGTAACCCGGCATCTTCCCACGATTGAAATCCTCCATTCAAAATCCTTACATCCTTAACACCGGCATACATCATGATGAAAGCATTGCGGATGGCGCCAATGTCACCTGCTGCACTGCCTGGAAACTCATCAGCATTGTCGGGGAACATAAATTTACCATACAGCACCACAGTAGTGTCATGTGTTATTCCATGTGCTTCAAGCGCTTTTTTTAGTTCCTCCGGACTCCGGCGATTCCATGTTTCAGGAGCCTCGAGGGCGAGGGTATCCATGTCGATCGCGCCCGGGATGTGGCCGCTGAGGTAAGCATCGCGGTTGCGATAGTGGGCATGAATCACCACAAATTTATTGTTGTCGTAGTGTTGAGGCCTTCCGCCTGAAATTAATTCCTTCACCCATTCAGCCGAAACCAGGTGCTGATACCGTTCCAGTTTTTGCATAGGAAGGTCAGCATTGGAAGTCCATTCCTCCACAAAATGGTTGTAGGTAAATACCTGACCATATCCGGATCTGATGAACCTTTCGGCCACAGCATTCGTTTCAGCCTTTTCATAACCATAAACAATTACTTTTTGTCCGGTTGAAATTTGTTTTTTCCTGACCATTTCAATCCAGTCGAGGTAATTTGTCCACTTTGCCGGTAAAGATTTAGCACCTTTAATATGGCCTCCCCTAATTTCATTTTTCAATTGCCAGCCATTGTAGGCATCAACGGGGCGAACATCAATTATCCGGATGTATGGATCATTAAGAAGTTTCAGAAGTGTTGCTGTTGACAGGTTTCCGGCCTCCGGTTTTTCACTTTTGCTCATAATTGAGTGATAATGTTAAATAATTAAAAATTATTAGTGGATATCAAATCCACCAAAAAAATTGAGGTTTTTCATTCATTGGCTCATTTAATAATCGGGGCAGAGAAAAAGGATGATTTCAGCAGGCTTGTAGCAATTTAAGCTTGTAATAAGTTAAATCAGACCAACGCATCATATCTGAAAATCAAAACTCTGCTCTAATAAAAAGATATTTCTTCGGAAAACAAAATCCAGGCAAACTCCTTGGCCGTATAAGAAAATGGCATTTTAAGCCTGCTACCTTTATCAGGACCATCGGTAATATTGCCCATCACATCATAAACGTTACCCCGGCCATCGGTCATAATTTTGGGTAAGCTGTTTTGTAATGCCTGCATTTCGGTATTGCCGGGATTCACAAAAGCTGTTATAAATCCAGCATCGGCACTGCCGGCAACAATCAGTTTTTTCCCTTCAAAAAGAATATGAACCAGGCTTATTTGTCCGGGAAACTGTTCAGGATGAAAAAGCAAAGTGCGGTTTCGGCCAATAATGCCAAAGTAAGATGAGGATAGATCGGCAGAATTCTTTAACCCGGTTTTGGTATAGCACACCGAATCGCATACATGTCCACCGGCAGGTTCATTAAGCACCAACGCATCGGGGTAAGCTTCGAGGATGGTGGCGAAACGGGTGTGCAGCAGCGGCTCCCATTCAAGGGTTTCTCCGCCATGTTTACCTTTGATTCCGAGCTGATCCATCTGCGACCAATAGCTTTCCGTTTCCCTGTCGTAAGGCACCAGGTTGTTGTTGTACAAATGGCCGGATACGCCAAAAGTTGTGGCCTTCCCGTTAATCTCCCTGTTCCAGGCCACACCGCTTCCGGTGATCGGGCAATAGCTTACGGTAAAATATTGGCCTTCGTGCCCATCATTTACAATTTCGTGGTGCCAGATGGTATTAACCGGGTAAATCCTTACTTCACCCTGAACCTGGTAAACCAACACTTCATCTTCGGGTCTTAAATCTGCATCAGCGGCAGGGGTAAAAACCGGTTCATCGATGGATAGTATCCGGTCGTGGCTGTTTTCATTGATGATGAGATGATCTTCGGATACCAGCCAGCCGGAACGGGGCTCGTTATCAGGCACAACATTATTTTCTTCTTTATCCGAGCAGGCTGCTGCGAAAATGATCAGGACAGTTAGTAATAAATGGTTAGTTTTCATAATGATATGATTTTACAAGATTTTGGATGCTGTTTTCAGCCTGTGTTTTCTCTTTCTTTTTCACAGGCCTGATCAGCAACCGGAGCGACTGATCGTATGTAAAATAATTCCACGACCAGTTGAGGAAGATCAACAGGCGGTTTTTTACGCCCATGATCAGGAAAAGGTGTACCAAGGACCACAACACCCATGCTATGAAGCCGCGTATTTTCCCGAAGGGCAGGTCGGCA
>CAYNDN010000664.1:0-805 GCA_964395075.1 uncultured Lentimicrobiaceae bacterium
CAGCTTAACCGTTCCAACGTGTTTAAACCACTCCTGCCGAAAAGGTGTATTATCGGGGAAATTTTCTTTTGCCCTGAGACTGTGAATGCCATAATATGCATCAGCAGGAACTTCCATTTTACCTAAAAAATCCTTTTCTATTCTTGTATCCATAAGAAAACAATTAGGTGTATTTTCGCTTGTTTTTATTATTCAAAAGTACATTTTCTAATTTTTAAAGAAACCTATTGTTTGAGTAAAGATAAAATTGCATACCGGATTCATGTTACAGGCCTTGTTCAGGGTGTGGGTTTCAGGCCGTTCATTTACAGGATTGCCCATGAAAATAATGTGTTTGGATGGGTAGAAAATAACATCCGCGGGGTGATCATTGAAGCTGAAGGGATGGAGGGAAACCTGAAAAGTTTCATTGAAGATATCACAGCAAAAGCACCTCCGGCTTCTGCCATTGAAAACATCAGGATAGAAAAAATCGAAGTAGCTGATTTTATCAATTTCAGGATTAAAAAGAGCAGCGATGCGCAGCAAGGCATCACCGAAATCAGCCCGGATATAGCGGTTTGCGATGATTGCCTGGAAGATTTGAAAACGCAGCCCCATCGTGTTGACTATCCCTTTACCAACTGCACCAACTGCGGCCCGCGGTTCACCATCATAAAAGACCTGCCCTACGATCGCGACAAAACTACCATGGATGTTTTTGAGATGTGCGAGCAATGTAAAAAGGAATATTCCGATGTACTGGATCGCCGGTTTCACGCACAGCCTGTAGCATGCAACCATTGTGGCCCGAAATACCGGCTTA
>CAYNDN010000664.1:815-2884 GCA_964395075.1 uncultured Lentimicrobiaceae bacterium
CATGAACGGGATTGTTTACACTGATTTTAAGAAGATATTAAAGAAAACAGTGGATTTGGTAGATACCGGGAAAATTCTTGCAGTAAAAGGCCTTGGCGGTTTTCACCTGATGTGTGATGCCCTGAATGAAAAAGCGGTCTCGGCGCTGCGCCAACGCAAACTCCGCGAAGGAAAACCCTTTGCGGTAATGTTTGCCGATAGTCAAAAAGCCGGTGAATTTGCTGAAATTTCGGATGCCGAAAAAAACTGGTTAGAATCCTGGCGCAGGCCCATCGTGCTTCTGAAAACCACAAAAGAGCCTGCTCCTTCGGTTAACAATGGTTTTCACCGCATGGGTGTGATGCTGCCCTACATGCCATTTCACCATCAGTTAATGAAAAAACTCAATACACCGGCCATTGTGCTTACCAGCGGAAATATTTCTGACGAACCCATTATTTTGGATAATAAAGAAGCCGGCGAAAAACTGACTTCCATTGCCGATGCTTTCCTGGATTATAACCGCGAAATCTACAACCGCACCGACGATTCAGTGAGTTTTGTGGTGAATGAAAAACCCTCCCTCATCAGACGATCCAGAGGTTTTGTGCCATCGCCAATCCGGACAAAGTTAAATGTGGATGGGATATTTGCTGCCGGTGCTGAGTTGGTCAATTGTTTTGCCATGGGCAAAGAAAACCTAACCATCATGAGCCAGCATATTGGTGATCTGAAAAACTTCGAAACCTTCCGGTTTTACGAAGAAACGGTGGACAAATTCTCTCGACTTTTCAGAGTGAAGCCTGAGCTGGCCGCCGTGGACCTTCACCCCGATTATTTCTCCACAAGGTTTGCCAAAGACCTAAGCATCGAAACCATCGAAGTGCAGCATCACTTTGCCCACATCGCCTCATGCATGGCCGAGCACTGCCTGGATGAAAAGGTAATTGGCGTTAGTTTTGACGGCACCGGCCTGGGTGACGACGGCCATATTTGGGGTGGCGAATTCCTAATTTGCAACCTCCGGGATTACGAGCGGGTACATCATTTCGATTACGTTCCCCTGCCCGGTGGCGACAAGGTAACCAAAGAGCCCTGGCGTATAGGATTATCATACCTCCACCATACTTATGGAAATGAGGTTGCTGAGTTGGGACTGGATTTCCTGCGGGATATCCCCGAAATGAAAGTACAAATGGTTTTGGAAGCCATCGACAAAAATATCAACGCACCTTTGAGTTCCAGTTGCGGCAGGCTGTTTGATGCGGTGAGCGCGATGATAGGCCTCTGTAAGATTTCGAAATTCCATGCGGAAGCACCCATGCGGCTGGAGAGTATTGCCGATGAGAACGGTGAAGAAGGTTATGGTTTTGATATTGCCAGAAACATCAGCTTCAAACCAATGATTGAAGAAATTGTGCAGGATCTGCGTAGCGGAACACATCCATCGGTAATTTCCTCCAGGTTTCACCGGACGATGGTGGAAGTGGTCATTCAAACTGTTCAAATAATCAGCAGAGAAACAGGCATCAAAAAAGTGGTGTTTTCAGGAGGGAGCTTTCAGAATGCCATTTTGCTGGGAAAAAGCGAGCGTATTTTGCAAGACAAAGGTTTCGAAGTTTTTACCCACCGGAAGGTCCCGGCCAACGACGGCGGGATTGCGTTGGGCCAAATAGCAGTGGCCGCAAAGCGGCGGGGGTAGATGATTGGTTGGTTGATTGGTTGATTGGTTATTGGTTATTCCCCAAATTCAGAAGCGCATTAATTTCTTTGGCTAACCGGGGTGTGGTGAAAAACCCGGTACGGGTTTAGGTATTGTAGTTAAATAGGTAATCATTGGTTATTTCAACCCGGTACGGGTTGTGCTATTTTTTGCTCAACCCGTACCGGGTTGTCTGGTGCTTTTAAACCATGGTTTGCTACAATATCGCAACCCGTACCGGGTTGCTCTTTCTTACCCGCTTGAAAATAAGAACTAAACAATTGAGAAAATGATAATTTTTATAAACATTGATATTCATACAGTTACAAAGTTGTTAGTCAGAATTCGTTATTCCCCAAATTCACCGGAGCATTAATTTCTTTGGCTA
>CAYNDN010000665.1:0-1114 GCA_964395075.1 uncultured Lentimicrobiaceae bacterium
ATCGGCAAAACCATCTGATGATTCGGCAAAAATCGATCCGTTAATACCTGAACGGTTGAGAATCAGTTCACCTTCTGCTTCAATTTGTTCGTCACCGAAATTGAACACTGCCGTCATTTTCACGTTATCGCCAAAGCTCCACGTAACCTGGTCCGGATTTACAGTACCTGCGGTAGTACCCAGCAGTAAATCAATATCTCGTAAATTTCCATTTATCTGACCGGCAGAGAGAATAGGATTGGCTTCCGACCCTTTTTGAATTCTCAGGCCGGTAACCTGAACGGACGTCCGAACCTCATCGGCGATATCAAAATCGAGCACCAGTTCTGCATTGCCGTCAATTTCATAATATGTTTGAGATTCCCGTACCCGCAACCGTTCAAGGCTTGTAAGGGTTGCAAAATTCGGAATGAGAGTCAATTCTTCAATAGAATTAAGGTCGGTAACCAACTCAGATTTAACATCCGGATCGTATGTAAACGTATAAATTTCGCTTCTGCCATCATTCTGAAAAGGAATGCGGCCGGATGCGTCACGAGCGGTGATCTGCCAGGCATAGGTGCCGCCCGGCTCAAGCGGCAAAAACTCAGGTGTATAGGGAAAGGTTGTCTGACCAGGAAACATTTCCAGGGCAAGTTCACGATTACTTTCGATTGCCCGCAAAGCACTTTGGTCGTCAAATACCGGTACCAATAAAAATTCGTATTCAAACATTCCGCCAATCGAGCTTACAACCGGTGTCCATGAAAAAATAGGTGTGCTGGTGGTGATGGTTGACTGATCGGGAATGGAGGTTAAAATGGGGGGTGCGGGATATCGGACAGAGAACATGGCATTGCCCGGAAGAGCTGTGATTCCCGTTTGCCCGGTAAACGGCCGGGCTGTGACTTCTATTCTGTAATCGCCTTCCGGCACAAATCCGGTCTGTATGATCTGATTTTTCAGTTTTCCATCCAGGCTGTTGATAACTTCATCAGCTGTTTCATTGAATTGGAGCTCTTCCAAAAAAGAAGTAAACACAAATGTACCGGGCGTAAACGACTCAGGCAGAGAAGTGACATTTATAAGCTCCCGGTTATTGAGAAAAAGAGTGAAATTAAATACAAAGTCGACC
>CAYNDN010000665.1:1124-2871 GCA_964395075.1 uncultured Lentimicrobiaceae bacterium
CTGATTTGTAAAACTTGAATAGTTAAAAATGACCTGATAACGACCGTTTTTAAAATTATTTTCGATATCTTTGGCAAAAGGCGATTGCAGAACAGGGGGAATTCCGGTAATAGTTACCTGACTTGTACTTTGCGAGAGAACAGATGTTACACCGGCTAAAAAAAACAACATAGCAAAGAAGAAGCCGGGTAAAACTCGTTTATATAAGTGATTTAAAATGCGGTTCATTTTTATATTTGTTAAAAACTTCTTTGATAATTGAAACTTCCCTCTAACTCATTAAACTCTCTTCCTGCACCACTTTGCACTCTGTTACTACGAGCTCTTAAAGTGAGTGAGATATTGTCTTTGGCGGTTATATTGATTGCAGCATTGATATTTAAACCAAGTTGAAAGAGTTCGTTACTGCGGGTTTCTATATCGTTCATTTGAAATTCACTTCTGTTTTTGTTGGCTGTGCCGTTCAGATTTACCCGCACAAAATTTTCAAAAAGATTGGTTCCTGTTCCGATATTGACTCCGTAATTTTCAATTTTGTTACGGTCGGATGTATTGGTAAGAAAATTCAACCCTGTATTTACAGAAAAACCGGAAGGCGTGGTGATCACATAGTTAACATTGGATGTATAAGATTCTGAGATAAATTTGGATGTAGAACCGTTGTCCGGCAGTCCGCCAAAGTCACTTTCGGTAAACAGATATCCGCCGCTCAATGAAATATTATGTATGAAGTTCTCAGTAATGATGGAAAAAGACGGCTGAAGTAATATATTATGTGAAATCTGTGTTTGATCCGGTATAGGGCTTTGACCTTCTGAGGTTTCATTTTCTATCTGGTTGAGTAGAAAATTATAGTTACTGTTCAGAGTTACTAATTCGCTGATAGAATAGGAGACAGAAGCGGATGTATTAAAATTGTTTTGAGTTTGAAGCCGGTTTCCGAGCAGGTTGTCACGGTTTTTTTTAGCGCTTGTAGAAATTCTCAACCTGTTGTTCATTAAATTTACAGATGGACTCAGTGAAATTGTTTCCTGGTCGTTTCGGATGGTACCTCTGCCCAATGACTCAAATCCTGGTTGGATTCTTTCATATCCAAGCGCCATGCGAAACAGATTGAGCACAAGTTCGGCGTTGGCTGTTGCTGCGTAGTTAATTTTACTGCTTTCACGGGGATTAACGATTCCTTTCAAAAAATTCGGAATGCCAAAATCACTGATATCTATCTTTGTACTGTTGAGATCCCGTGTGAAATAGGAGGCCGTTATCTCGCTGTTTAGCTTCAGTTTATTCGAGAATAGAACAGCCTGAAAATCAGGTGTCACTGTCAGATTCTCTTTGGGTGTGATTGACAAAACTTCGTCTCCAAGCGAGTTTACATCATCCCTTGCGTAAAAGGTGCTGATATGAAAATAGGAGTTGTTTTTTTTGCCATATCCCAGTTTAGCTGCATAGGCAATCTGGTTAAATGCAGGCTGTCTGAAACCTCTGTCTGAATCAGGCCGAACAGTTCTTTGGGTCCTGCCACCGGTAAATTCAAAAAGAAAATTACCTGGTTCTACCCTTAAGAGACCTCCCCGAACTCTTGCGCCATTTAACCCGTAGGTAGAAAAGTTAGGGTTTACATCACCTATTTCAAGCTGAAACCATTTTAACTGCATATTAAATCCAATTTTGTTCATGCTTTGACGTAACCCCGATTCATCTGTTGAATAATCCAGATTGAATCCGGATCGAAAACCCAAAAGAT
>CAYNDN010000666.1:0-2856 GCA_964395075.1 uncultured Lentimicrobiaceae bacterium
TCATACCCCTAATAACCAACATCTTATATGAGTATTTGTTAAGTTAATGGCATTAATCCCGAACCCGGATATTGCAACACATTGTACCCGTTGTCAAAAACAATGATCACTGCGTTGGTCTGTCCGGCTTCTGTTCCGTTAGGATTTACGGTTATCAATTCATCCTCCAGGTTCTGGCCTGTAACAGAAGCCACATCTTCAGGATCGATAGGTAACTCAATGCCGAATCCGTTTCTGAATGATGCTCCCATGGCCCTTAAGGTGAAAGAAGCAAAAACCTCTACCACTTCATTATCACCATTGGTAACCTGGTTAATCTGATAATCGATCACCATATCGTTAAAATCATAATCACCTTTCCCGGGCCAAAGGTCCTCAAATGCCAATGTGCCGTTAAGGCTGTCGTTGGGATAGTAATTATTAAAAGCACGATCAGCATCTTCGGGATAATCATCAAAATTGTTGGAAACGCCATCGCCATCCTGATCATCGGATGTGTAGGTAATGGTTTCGAAACCGGTTAGATCAATAGACTGGATAGGGTTTGCGGTGATAAAAAACATGGCATCATTAAAATCATCATCACTCCACGACATCCTGTTCAGGTCTTCAAAACCAAGCAGGAAAATGTCGCGCCCGTTATCGAGCAGGTGCACGGCATGTTGTTGATAATCAGGATCAGTTTCCGGGTTAAGTCCGGGACTGGAAAAGTAGATTCCGTAACCCTCGGATATCGAGCCATCGCTTCTAAACCCATTTGCTATCAGAACCCAACCAATGCCAGTGTTTGCCGGGAATTCCCCGAGATATACCTTGTTACCTGTAACCAGTTCGCCACCACTACCCTGAAATGAAACATTGGGGAAAATAATATGTATTGTATCAATATCATCCTTGTGTGCAGGGGGATTACCCAATATATAAGTAAAATATCCCAATACATTTTTATACCCGGCTCCTTCGTGCACAAACGTTATCCAAACATCACTGGGTTCCAGGATTTTGAAATCGTATTCATTATCCGGGTGAATATATTCGGGGTGATACTCGGGAACTGGCTGTGATTCAGGAAAAGAGGCATTGATATCCGTTAAAAACTCGTTATCAATCACATCATTTTCAGGTTCAAGATAAAGCGGCAGTCCGTTGCTGTTCCATTCTCCCATGGGTTGAAAAATGCTGTTGGTGGCTTTAAAGGGAATGGGCGAACTTTTAAATTTGTTGGAAACAATACCACCAAGCGTAAAATTTACTTCCCCGTTTTCGATCGGCACCTCAACTTCGCTGGGAAATCCCAGATACCGGGTTGCCACAATGATGTTTTCGTAATAATCAGGAATGGGGTGGATACGATAAAAAAGGCCTTCAGCATCTGTATTTCCGGAAGCAAGAATACGGCCTCCATTTTCCCGGAAATCAGAATAAATATCAATTCTTACATTTTTGATGGGTAACCCCTGGTTGTTTTTTGCATAAACCCTGATTTCAACCTCCTCCGATGTATTGTAATCGAAAGTTGCAGGGACAGAAAGATTTTCAATGTCATTTGCTGTTTCAGGATCGCCCTCAGTATCACCGATTTTCTTGCAGGATACAGTGAGGATCATGGCAAATATTATCAGAAGGCTCCAGGCTTTGTTATTCATTATATTTTTCAATTTTGTATGATTTTGGTTAATGTGCAAAATTAATCACGGGACATGCCTGGAATCCGTACCAAGACCCAGGTGAAAGTCAGAGGCGAAATACGCCTTTCTGCCGGTTGGGATCGAAATGTGGAGATCATTCATGGGTGAGATCAAAAAATTTTACCTGGTTAACTCCCGTTAGCACAATCCTGTGAACTCTACTGCAACGGACGTCCACGATATAAATAATTGTTATGATGGCAGCACATTCACAGTATCAGGTGGTAGCCATCGCGGGTTATTTTTTTTCGCCACCTTTTTCGCCTGCCGGCTGCACTGCATCCTTTTTTTCCGTCACAATTTTCTTTGCAGATGGGGTGGGCGGCTTTTTGGTAGTTTTATTCCGGATTACTCCGTCTACCTTTTTCTTAGAAGGAGTGTCTTTATTGGACTTTGTGGGTTTGGTTTCTGCTTCCCCCTGCTTTCCGTTTCCATTGGTGAAGGCCTCATACGTAGTTTGTCGTTTAAAGGGGCGTTTGCCTATAAGCCTTTCCAGATCGGACTGAAAGATAATCTCCTTCTTTAGTAGCTCATTTGCGAGGATGACCAGTTCTTTTTTCTTCCCAAGCAGTAATTTTTTGCTTCTTTGGTAGGCTTCGTCCACAATTTTTCGCACTTCTTCATCTATAGTGCGGGCAGTTTCTTCAGAATATGGTTTTGTGAAACTATACTCTGATTGCTTGGAATCGTAGAACGAAATATTACCTATTTTACTGTTCATCCCATATATGGTCACGATGCTGTATGCCATCTTTGTGACCCGTTCGAGATCGCTGAGGGCGCCTGTAGATATCTTTCCGAAAATGATCTCTTCAGCGGCTCTTCCGCCGAGGGTCATACACATTTCATCCATTAGTTGCTCCGTCTGATATAGGAACTGTTCTTTGGGCAGGTATTGAGCATATCCCAATGCGGCAACGCCCCGGGGGACAATACTCACCTTTACCAGGGGATCAGCGTGCTCAAGAAACCAACCTGCCACAGCATGGCCGGCTTCATGATGGGCGACGATGGTCTTTTCTTCGGGCGAAATCAGCTTGGTTTTCTTTTCCAACCCGCCAATAACACGGTCAATGGCATCGTGGAAATCCGTTTCATCCACTGCAGACTTATCTTTGCGGGCAGCAATAAGCGCTGATTCATTGCATACATTTGCGATTTCGGCGCC
>CAYNDN010000667.1:0-2855 GCA_964395075.1 uncultured Lentimicrobiaceae bacterium
GATTTCTGGATCATGCCATAATATTGATCTAATAAAAATCCTTGCGGATTTTAGGGCAGGTAAAAATCAACCTTTATGAAGATGGAAAAAGCCCGGATTTATGTCAAAATTGATTTCAGATAAAGATTCGCGATTTTTGAAATCAGATCTAAAATCCCACCCAAAGCCCCTCCCCTGCAAAAGCAAAGGAGAAGCCGGGCGGGCATAGCGGAGAAGCTATGGTTTATTTTATGATAACCAGTTTTTTGATTCCAACTCTTGATCCGGTACTCAGACGGATCAGCCACGTACCTTTTTCAAAACCGGATATATCAAGTTCGTATTGCTGCAGGCCATCTTCTTTGGATGACAGAAAAAGCGTTTCAACACGCTGGCCAAAAGTATTGAACAACTCAATTACACCCTTTTCTCCCCCAGCCTGATTCCAAAGAATAGTAACATTTTCCCTGGCCGGATTGGGGTAGATGGCAAAATCCAGCTTTGAAGAGCCTCCCAATTCACCCACTGCAATAGCAGCCGTTTTAAGGGCGGAAACCCCATCTGCCGTAAAATAGCCCTGGTTGGGGAAGGCGGGATCGAACTGGATTTCCAGGTCATCATCAATACCTTTTTGTACGGAGAATTTCCGGATCTTGATGGATCCTCCTTCGCTGAAGCCATCCTTTGTTTCTGTTAGGGGATCATCTCCGAAAAGGGTAAGGGCGACATTTTCGTTAGAATCTTCGATAACGACCATTCCGGCGCATTGTCCCTCCGGCGTAAAACCGCCGATTATATTGCCTGGTTGCCATTCTGCTTCAACGATAAACTCCTTAGGAATTAAAACAAGGTGGCTTTGTGCTGTTTTAACCGGGTTGTTCCAGCTGGTAATATTACTCAAAACAGGAATAGGTCGAGTGAATGAGCCGGATTTCGTGCATCCGGGATAAATAATTGTGGACGCTTCATCCAGCATAGCAAAATAAGCTTTTCCGGGTTGTAAAAATAATAGTGTATTAATATTAAATTCAGGCCAGTAAATGCCCGTATTTCCGATATCTTTAACTATTAATACTTCGGAGTATTCATCAAAAATATCTGTTACCGGTATATTACAGCCTGAAAGTACCGGAATAATACTCCAGCCTGCTTCCAGATCAAGGGGATAATTCTTATGCTTTGTTCCTTTTAGATTGATTGTGAAGCTCTGCGTTGCTTTTGCCTTGTATCCGGATGAAAAGTCCCATTCATTCAATGTGTTAATATTTTGGGATGGAAAATAGAAACCTGAAAGATTTGAAAGGAAAAGCAAGTGGTTAATCTCATCCATGAAAATATCTTCAATATTTTTGTTAAATGGATCAACAAAACCTGAAATACCACTCCAGCCTGAAGGTATGGTTAATGACTGGGTATAAATGAAAATCCACGGTTGTTGAAACCCCTGGGTTAAGTTGGATTCTTCAGTAGATAAAGTTTCAGTGATGGGTTCACCAATGGAAAAACTTAGCGAAAATGTTTCAGTTTCAAAATAGTCGCCTGCTACGGGAACTACCTGCTGTGCAATTATTTGGCAGGCTAAAAAAATTGCGAACACGAAAATTGCACTGATTCGTATGATATTTTTCATTGAATATGGATTTTTAGTTACAATCAGGGTCATCATTATCCAAGAGGCCATCACAATTATTATCGATTTCATCATCACAAATTTCTTCTGCTCCAGGATTGATATAGGGATTTTCGTCATCACAATCTCCGGGCATAGCCACATAACCCTGCGGTGCATAGCAGCTCTGAACAAAAAACTCATCAGACCCCCATCCATCTTCATCCGAATCTAAAAAGAAAAATGGGAGTGGTTCCTGAGCTTCGCAGCCATCTTCGATTATTCCGTTGCAATCATAAAATCCTGCCACACATTCATAGTTGCAGCCAGAAGATCCAGAACAAGTAGAAATCATATTCGGATATATGGGACAAGATTCGCCCTCATCAATTTCCTGATCGCAATCGTTGTCAATTCCATCGCAAATTTCATCAGCACCAGGGTTTATATCCGGATCGTTGTCATCACAATCGCCACCTTGCTCCACAAAACCTAACTCTGGCCAACAAGACCAAATGAAATTGTCGCTATCACCCCAACCATCCCCATCCTGATCAAAATAAAATTGATTGGCATCAATAGCCTCTTCATCAATTTCTCCATCGCAGTCGTTGTCTTCCCCATCGCAAATTTCATCAGCACCAGGATTTATATCCGGATCGTAGTCATCACAATCGCCACCTTGCTCAACAAAACCAAACTCAGGCCAGCATGACCAAATAAAATTGTCGCTATTACCCCAACCATCCCCATCCTGGTCAAAGTAATATTTAGTGGCATCAATAGCCTCTTCATCAATTTCTCCATCGCAGTCGTTGTCTTTCTGGTCGCATATTTCAGGGGCTTCGGGATGGCTATTTGATTCGCCATCATCGCAATCTCCAACATTTAAGGTATATCCTTCGGGCATTTCACAGGCAACAATCCAAACCATTTCGTCTCCCCATCCGTCATTGTCCATATCTGCATACCAGGTTAAAGCATCAACAGCATCGTTGTCGATAAGACCATCACAATTATTATCTATGCCATCACAAACTTCATCGGCACCCGGATTTATGCCCGCAACGCTATCAACGCAATCGGCGGGATTCCCATCAGTATCGTAGGGATGTCCGGCATCGCATAAGTCGTAACCATCGCCATCAATATCTACACATTCGCAGTATCCCTCGTTATTGAGTTTCATCCAATGGTCGCCATTACAATAACAATAAGTTTTATACAATGAATCGTAATATATGCTACCCTCGATACCATCATCGCA
>CAYNDN010000668.1:0-1831 GCA_964395075.1 uncultured Lentimicrobiaceae bacterium
TCCCACCCTTAAGTTTTGAAAATATGCTTGAATCCGGTCAAAAACCGAGAGCCCAATTCCCTTCAGGTTTTCGCCCATTGGAGATGTTTCAGGAATATCTTAAGATTGGGTTCTATCCATTTTTTATGGAAGATAGTGATGGTTATCACCACCGTTTACAACAGCTTGTGCGTTTAATAGTGGAATATGATATGGCAGAAGTTAAGGGTTTTGATATCAGGAATGCTAAAAAAATGTTGCAACTACTATTCATCATTGCCCAACAGGTTCCATTTAAGCCCAATCTTATTAAGTTATCTGAAAGAAGTAAAATACACAGGAATTCACTGGTAAATTATTTCTTTTACCTTGAAGAAGCAAGACTGATCAAATTACTTTACCCATCAGGAAGTAGTGTTGCCATTTTACAGAAACCTGAAAAGATTTTTCTTAACAATACAAACCTGGCATGGGCATTGGCATCTGAGGCTCCTTTAATGGGAACGGTTCGCGAAACCTTTGCCTTTAACCAAATGGCTGTAAATCTAAAAGTCAGGTTACCTAAAAACGGTGATTTTGAAATAAACGAAAAAATAGTTCTGGAGATTGGTGGTAAAGGTAAAGGAACAAAACAAATTGCAAATCTGGAAAATGCATTTGTAGTTAAAGATGACATTGAATACCCGGCAGGAAATACAATCCCTTTGTGGATGTTGGGATTTTTATATTGATCTACAAAATGATCCAAATCATCATAAAAACACTAAAATAGCAACCTACTGCTAACAACTTCTCCCTCATAGCGAAGGCTCACCAAATACAATCCTGAGGGTGGAGTGAAACGCAAAGTATTCTCCATCACCTGCTGCAATTTATGTTGCCCAACAATTCTGCCCTGCATATCAAAAATCAAACATTCGTCGCCCAGCTTTTCGGGGCTGCCACATTTTATCATCAATCCAGATTGTGTTGAGAAAACCTGGAGCTCCTCTTCTATTTGCAGATTGTCATCTATATCCAGGAGAATCGTTGATGTTGTGAGATCATCAAATGAATTAATCACCTTTTTGTCGATGGTGATTGAAATGGTAGCTTCCTCCTTTGATGGGTTGTCGAAATACGCATAAACCGTAGATGCATCTATATAAACCACTGTATCGATCTCAAAATCAGGCGGCGCATCATTCACATCGAAATAATGTTTTTTCAGGTAGATTCGGCTAAAATAATCATCGCTCAATTTTATTTCGAGTACATCATTGTTTAAAATCAACGACAGCTCTGCAGCGGGGTTCAATGCTGTGCCGGGCAAATTGCCATCAATCCAGTCGAGCCTTTCGAAAAGCCAGTCGCTAAAAAACTCCACTTCATCATCATAATCGTTGTTTTGCCAGTCGTAGTTGGGCCACACATATTCGCCGAGGATTGGCCATTTTTCGTAATTTCGTTCTTGTGCATCATCGATATATTCAACCACCGAATCGATCACAAACTGCAATTGTTCATCACTGATTTCATTTTCCCTCAACTCCAGCCATCGGGTTTTGGCCAGGTTTCGGAAATATGCATCCTGCATCAGGCGCTTCCACCAAAACATGATGCTCCACTCAACCGGTTGCACATCTTCATAAACCCAACCCGGTATTTCCACTCCGAAATCCCAGTAATCCACGTTGGCATATCCCAGGTTAAAATCCCAGGCAGGCCCGGCAAATAGTTTCCCGCCATCGCTGTCTTTTTCTTTGTAGAAGTAGGTGCTGTAGCGGTATTTGTCAACTTCCTTCGAAATTTCATTCACCAGCATTTGATCCACAAATGAACCCGTGTTTAAAAACAGGTTATAACCTACATC
>CAYNDN010000668.1:1841-2855 GCA_964395075.1 uncultured Lentimicrobiaceae bacterium
ACATCAGGATCGTTATAATCATCTGCAATCAGGGCATCCTCTGTGTCACCAATATATTCCTGAATGTAATCTTTTTGGAAGCTGGTAATTTCATCAGACTTTGGATAATAATACTGATAAATGATATTCATGGCATTGGGAAAAGGCGGGTTGGGAAAGCTCTGCCAGCCATCAGTACCCCAATTAAAATCGTCAATTTTATCCACACGAATAATGTAGCCGCCGGTAAGTTCATCCCCATAGTTATCTTCGGGCCTGAGTTTGGCAATATTCACACGGTTTTCATCTTTTTTAATCTTCTCCATCATAATATAAACACCCATGTATTCACCGTTTATAATCACTTCGCAAAATACGGTACGGGAGGCATAAACATCCATTTTTCGGGCTATCCAAAAGGAAATAAAATTACGTAGCATGGATTTGTCGCCATAAGGGCCATACAAAACCCAGTCGTTCTCTTCGGGCATGCCAAGAATGGGCACATTCAGATTTTCGCCTTCCTCATCGCGGGTTTCGAAACTGTATGATTTTTTGGGATAGAAAAACTGCGAAGATTGTCCGCGAACCTCAATTCCGATGTAGCCATCGTAATCATTAAACGGATCGTTGGAGTTATTGATTTCGCCGGGGCCATTGTCAATAATACCCATTTCGGCATCTATCTTAGGCTCATCAGGAATTTCCTGTCCGTTGGTGTTGATGATTACAATGGGAAGGTTGGTGGTAAGTTCCTGTGCGAAAGCATAAGTAGAAACCAGGAAAAATAAAACCAATAAGGTGATTCGTGTTTGTATGTGCTGTTGTATCATATCAAAATAAAATATTCCCAAAAATACAAAAACTGTAGGTTTTGAAACAAGTCAAAAATAGAAAACTAAACACTCAGTCAGCCGGGGAGCGCGCGGAGCGCGGAGAGCGGAGTGCCGGGCAAGTCACCGGGTGAATGAATAGCAAGCCGTGAACGATTCACCCGGTGACTAAACGCTTAGCGCGAAGTCATCGGATGACTTT
>CAYNDN010000669.1:0-2850 GCA_964395075.1 uncultured Lentimicrobiaceae bacterium
TCAACCGAATAAATATTGAAACGACTTAAACAATAAAAATCAAAGATGATGAAAATTGTATTCGAAAAATAAATGAAGTTAAATTTAACATCCAATGAAAATGAAAAATTTTTACACAACTTTCAAATGTGCAACATGCATCAGGCCGGCATTAACGGCATTTTTAATGTTTGGCCTGCTGGCATTTGCAAACGGGCAAACCGTTTTTCACACGGAAAATTTTGATGCCTTAAGCAACGGCGACTATGTTGCCGATGAATTAACCACCTATTGGGACACTTGGAGCGGTTCCCCCGGGGGTGTGGAAGATGGTGTGGTGAGCAATACCTATTCAAGTTCATCGCCCAACTCAATGAAAATTGTAGAAGATAACGATGTTGTCCTTTATTTCAAATCCGACAAAACTGCTTTTAGCTCCGGGTATTATCGGTACAGCCACAAAATGTATGTTCCTTCCGGCAAAAGCGGCTTCTTTGATTTACAGGCTGAGTTTGCTGCAGTTTGGGGTTTTGAAATATACATTAATGATCCTGGAAACGATGGAAATTCCCGGATTCTATATGGTGATTATTATGATGGGGGCAACGACTGGATGTATGTTAATAATAATGTATCATTTAATCAATGGATGGAATTTGATATCGCTGTTGACCTTGACAATGATGAGGCCAAACTTTGGATTGACAATAGCCTTATTGTAACCTGGACATGGAGCGACTGCGGCAGTTCTGAACTGCAGGCAGCAAACTACTGGGGTGATGCGTATGCATCTTACGAAGCCTATTATGATGATATACTTTTTGAATATACCTTTTTCGAAGGCAGCGGAACAGAAGCCGACCCGTATCAAATAGCTACAAAGGAAGATTTGATTGAGCTGTCCAACACTCCCGATTACTGGAATGATAAATACTTCATCCAAACCGCCAATATTGCCTTTGATGCCAATGAAGCCAATGTGGACTGGGATGGTGATGGAACATTAGAACATGGCACAGACGAAGATGACACTTATGGCTTTTCACCAATTGGCGAAGATTGGTCTAATCTTTTCAACGGCTCTTATGACGGGCAAGATCATACGATTGACAATCTATTCATCAACCGCCCATCTACTGAAAATATTGGTTTGTTTGGCATAATTGGAAATAATGTTACGATCAATAACTTAAGCATAAATAACGCAGATATTACTGGAGCTCGATATTCAGGTGTTTTAAGCGGAAGAATTGACGGAGAAAATTCATCGATTGATAATTGTGAAACCGGCGGGAATGTTTCAGGTACAGTTTCATGTGGAGGTATGGTTGGCAGAGGAAACGGTAGTATTACAAACTCACATTCTTCAGTAACAGTCTCAGCCACTAAAAGTGGTGATTGGAGTGATACCGGAGGACTTATCGGTGACGGTAAAGGAACTATTACAAATTGCTATGTGACAGGAGATGTTACCGCAGAAGGTAGAAATACCGGTGGACTTGTAGGTTGGGTAAGAGATGGTATTATCATTAGCCAATCCTACACAACAGGTAATGTAACCATTAATTCTGGTAGTGCGACTGGTGAAGCCGGCGGATTAGTTGGTTCTTACAGTGGATCATCTCAAATCATAAATTCTTATGCAACTGGCACAATTTCAGTAGATAATAGCAGCATTGGCGGCGTTGGTGGACTTATTGGTCAACTAACAGATAATTCTACAAGTATAAGTATAGAGAACTGTTATTTTTCAGGCGAAGTGACAAACACATTAGGCAATATAGGAGGATTAATCGGAGAAATCGAAAATAGTCCTACCTTGACGAACAACTTTTGGGATGTAACTAAAAATAGCTCTGTAACTGGAATAGGCAACACAACTTCAGATGGTGTGACAGGTAAAACCACCGCCAAAATGCAAACCCGCAGCACCTTCACAGGCTGGGATTTTGAAACCGTATGGTCGCTTTCACCCTCCTACAACAATGGCTATCCCAACCTCGACGATGAAACTGATTATACAGATATCACCTGGTTAGGTAATAACGAGTATTCTCCTGAAAGCTGGGGCATGCCAGGCAACTGGGATTTGGGTCTTGTACCCACCAGCATCCACAATGTTATCATCACCACCAGTGGAACAGCCCCGGAAATCAGTGGTAGTGCTGAATGCAACAACCTCACGGTCAATTCAGGTGCAACGCTTACCATCAAAGACGGTGGTACACTCATTACTTACGGCAGCATTACCAACGATGGCACCATTGTAACGGAGCAAAAATTTTGGGAAGGCGAATTTGATAATCAATGGGCCATGATAGCTATGCCCAACAACACTACGCAGGCCGGAGATTGTTTTGAAGGCATGTACCTCCAGCAATGGAATGAGGCAACAGCCTTGTGGGAAGATGTGATAGAAACAGAAACCGCACTCTCATCAGTAAAAGGCTACAGCCTATGGGATCCCGCCGGTAACACCTTTGCATACACCGGCACCCCCAACACAGGCAATCAAAGTATCGGCATTTCTTTTACGGATAAAAGTACAGATTATGACGGTGCCAACTTTGTGGGCAACCCCTACCCCTCATGCATCGACTGGGATTTGGTGAGTGGCTACGGTGCGAAGTATTCCTGGAATGGTACAGGGTATGATCAATATGTTTACGATGATCAATCAGGCTATGGCGAAGGTGACCAATACGCTTATCCGATGGAAGCCTTCTTTATTGTTGTGAACGCAGACGGTACCTTTAGCCTGGACAACTCCATGCGCTGTCACCCAATAATCCCCGGAAAATCAGGCGAACAGAAATTTATTGGCAACAGCCTGGTTTTAACCGCCTCCAATGGCAGCTACGCCGATGAACT
>CAYNDN010000670.1:0-2846 GCA_964395075.1 uncultured Lentimicrobiaceae bacterium
TGTGAGGGGATAATTGTTATTTTGCGCTTCCAGCCATCAAAAAAGGCCCAGCTATCAACATCAGCTCCGTTGGCGTCATTTTCCTTGAAGGTTAAAAGGTTGGCGAGATCAGCTGATTTGATCACAGAACCATCAGGATAAACTACACTTTCGTTGAAATTTATTTCTATGGGGCTATATCTGTCGACATCAACATCACCATCTGAAGGATTTGAAGTGGCAACAGGTGCATTCTGGTCTTCCACATAAGCTGTGATAAATATTTGCTGTGATATACGTTGGTGAAGCGTATCAGAATAGTAGGAGTCGTAATTTAGTGTAAGCACATCATCCAATTGCCCTTCTTCGCTTGTTGGGTTGAGGTTAAACTGGAAGTTAACGGTTTCTCCGGCTGGAATTTCGAGAGGCAGAGGTGTTACCACCTGGTAACAGGCCAGGTTGTTGTGTGTACTTGTTATATGCATGGTTTCAGCACTGTTGTTGGTAATGGTAAAGATTTTAGGCCAAGCCACATAATCATCATAAATGCCAAAGTCAACGCTGTCAATGCTTGTCTCAAATAAATCAGTAACCCAATCGAATTTAAAGGCGCGGTAATCCCAAACATTTGTTGTCCAACCAAAGTCCCATTTCAGGTCTTTGTCATGGGTTACCTCCGAATAGTTCATTGGCCAGGTAAGTCCCCAGCAGATAAATGTGTTGTTGTTTTCTAACCTGCGGTGAGCTCCGGTAGCCCTGCCGTAAATGATTGGATCATGCTGGTAGTCCCAAACCAGTTCAGCTGTCCAGTTTTCAACATCCAGATGGTATTCAAGTGCCTGTGAGAACTGTGTTGCGTGATAATTGCCATTATCATAAACAGTAACATTCCCGTTTGGTAACCTTCTTATATCATGTTGCCACGAAAATCCAACGGTATCATTCAGGAATTCGAACATATTGTTTTTGGCATGCAAACCAAACCTCCAGATTATTTCGCCTGTGTTTAGATCAATTTTAGTGATCTCCTCCATATTTCGTTGCGACATCAGCATGTTTCCATCAAAGTCAACTTCAAAAGCATTGCCGTGAACATAGTCAATTCGGTCAGCCAGGAAGTCGGTGTGGTTTGCATCGGTGATTTCGTAATGATCCCAGCTACGCCACTGGAAAACAACATTGTGATCGGCGTCAAGTTCCTGAACAACAAAACCTATTACAGTAGCTTCAGGATTTCCTCCCTCTACTACTGTATCCATACCTACAATTTGAGGATCATAAGCCATCAGGAAGTGATTTCCGTTTTCCCGCATAAGGATGTCATGCTGGTCAACGTGATATCCATTGCCCATTATAAGCGTATCAATGATGTTAAAATGGCTGTCCATTAGCAGATATTTGTTGATTTCTGTATTGCCACCATCAAAATCGCAAAATGTAAGCTGGTTATTTACCAGAAGTTTAAAGTCATTGTTTCTTCTGGGCCATTGCCTGTAGTAAACCGGAGTTCCATAGTTATCAAGAATTGCTGAATAAGGATCATATGGAGCAGCTCCTGATGGGCGTGGAGTACAAAAGATATTCCCTTCTGTAGGTGAATCAAATTCTGTAACGTGGGCTGGAGGAAAACGCTCAGGCAAGTTGTTGTTTTTTTGATTATTTTCAGGAAGACTTATTTTTGGGTTATTGGTCTGGTATTCCTGCTCCAATGATTTTTCCTCGTCCAGGTAATATTGGTTTAACATCTTCTGGTTGTTGATGGGCTTAACATCAAAATAAAAGGATAATTCAGGTAGTTCAAGTCCTGATAAAGTTTTGATGCCCCCTGACACAGAAACATGAATTCTTTCCTTAAGCTGAAACGGGCTGTCTGGCACAAAAATTAAAGTACGTCCATCCACAGAAAGTTTGGTTTCGCCTTCTATTGTACCACTCTTACTTGCTTCAAGGGTGAAAATATCAGAACGGATAGAACTCTGATCAATGACTTCGCCGTGACGCAGTGCAATAGTTTGTTCAGGGTTGAGGTACTTTGATCCGGGTACCGGCGAAACGTACGCCCACTTTGCCTGCGCCATACAAAAGAGCGCAGCAAATACTAAAATTGTTGATAGTGTAAGTTTTCTCATTTGGGTTAAGAGTTTCATTTTGTTTTGATTTAATGAATTATAAATTTTGACTTATGTGAATATTTTTCTGTTGATTTAATATCCAGGATGTAAATACCTGCTTTGAGTTCTGATACACTGATTTCCAATTCAGTACTATCATTGAAGTTATATATCCTGATGATTTCTCCTGTCAAATTGGTTATGATACAGGTGCCTGATGTTATTTCAGGAAGGATAATATGAATGAAGTTGGTGGCCGGATTTGGCCATATGGAAGTTTTTGGGCGTTGGTTTTCTGATATACTGAAACCTTCCTGTGCTGCAGCTTTAAGGTAGATTTGCCTTCCGATACGTTGGGTTTTATCATCACTATCTGCATGAAGGGTAAGCGCATCTTCAAAACTTTCAGCTTCATCAGGCTGGAAGATTACCGAAATAATGCCGGTGCTATTTGCAGGAATGGTTAAAGGAAATTCGGTATCGACTTTGAAATTTCCATATCGGAGATGGTGGCCGGTGAGTGTGATTTCATAATCTGCATGATTTTGAACTTCGAGATTCAAAAACAGGGCTGTGTCAGTATAAAGAACGCCAAGGTCGAAGGTATCGGCACTTGAACTAAAAAGATTAGGCTGCCAATGATGTTTCCATGCCCGGTAATTGATCCCGTTGAATTTTACTACCTGAACAATTTCTCCATTTTCATCAAACTCGGTAATGCCAACGCTGTCAGGGTATGAGCCGGAGCCCCAGCCT
>CAYNDN010000671.1:0-2843 GCA_964395075.1 uncultured Lentimicrobiaceae bacterium
AACAACAAACAACAAACAACGAACAACAAACAACGAACCCCTTAATCCAGTGGATGAAACCCTTGGGTTTTCACGATTACAACCACCTGCAAAAAAACGCCTACGCCGTACTCTCCGACTCCGGCACCATCTCCGAAGAATCTTCCATCATGAACTTCCGCGCCCTCAACATCCGCGAAGCCCACGAACGCCCCGAAGCTATGGAGGAAGCCTCCGTGATGATGGTCGGCCTAAACCCTGAAAGAATATTACAGGGATTAATCCAGTTGCAAAACCAAAAAACCAGGGAAGAACGAAATTACAGGCAGGTAAGCGACTACTCTGACGCTAATGTTTCGGATAAAGTGGTGCGGATCATTTTAAGTTATACCGATTATATAATCCGGGTTGTTTGGAATAAGTAAAGTTTCAAGGACAAAAGATAAAAGTAAAGTATACAGCCTTTAACACGAAACTCTGAATTTAGAACCTGCCCCCAATAGCTATTGGGTTTGCATCAACTTTCCATTTTATAAATTTAATGAATAAAACTATCTTTGTAAAGCACGGAAAAATAACGAAATAAAAATGAAAACATTGGTCATTACACCTAAAAGCAAACAATCAGGAGTTTTTCTAAAAAAACTTCTATCGAAACTTAACGACGTAAAAAGCATTAAAGAAGTGGAAGAAAAAAAAGAAGTCCCTTTTGTGCGTTTATCAGAAAGTTCTCTCGAAAAAGAGTGGAGCAGTGTAGAAGATAATATTTGGGATTCATGGGCACAGGAAAAACTTAAAAATACCCGGAAATGATTTTCTCAAAAGGCGACATTGTTATTATTCCTGTACCATTTACCGACAATAAGGGCTACAAACTTCGGCCTGCCGCTGTTATATCTGATGATTCTGTTCATCGAACCGGCGATGTGATGATTGTTCAAATCACCTCGAAACTCAAAAAAGATAACCTCAGTATTTCACTTACTAATAATGATGTGACAGAAAATCTACCCGTGAAAAGTTACATTCGGACACATAAAATATTTGTTCTTGAGCAAAGTTTAATAAAAGGCATAGTTTCCGGACTAAACCCCACAAAATACAAAGAATTAATCAAAAAAATAAACCAAATTATTGAATAGATTAATTGCCCACTGTCTTTTACTATTATGTCTGCAACTCCGAAACCAGCACCCAGAAACATCTTTAAACTTCGAATTGTCCTATCATGAAATAGGTTGACGCAAAGTTATGTTAATAACTAAAACGTCATCACATGAAAGAGAAAAAGAAAATCAGGCATTTCAGTGAGGCCTTCAAGATTGAGAAAGTAAAAATGTTTGAAGAGGGCCAGGTTACAGTTCGTCAGTTGAGCAGGATTTATCAGGTTACTGAAGCTGCTGTTTACAAGTGGGTACATAAATACTCAACCCGAATAACGAAAGCTGAGCGAATAGTTGTGGAGAAAGAGAGCGAAGGATTTAAAACTATAGAGTTGCTCCAAAAGATTGGGAATCTTGAGCGGAGGATTGGACAGAAACAATTACAAATAGATTACCTTGAAAAGGTATTGGAACTGGGGAGTGAAGAAGTAGGGTTTGATATTAAAAAAAAGTTCGCATCCGGGCGCTCGGATGGTTTAGTACAAGAAAATCAGAATTTGGAGTAAACATGAATGTCGTGTACGCTATATCTGGAATTAGCCGTCAGGGATATCACCAGGCTGTAGCCCGGGCAGATCGGGAAGCTGTTTTTTGGCAAAGGCTTAAGGAAACAATCCTGGAAATACGAAAGGATTATCCACGCATAAGCGCCCGGAAGATTCACCGTAAATTATGTCTAGAAGGATTGGTAGGTATCAATCGGTTTGAACAATTTATGTCAGATCAGGGTCTGGTTGTAAAGAAGCAACGTTCTTTGATAAAAACAACCCATAGTGGGAAATATGATCATCCCAACCTGGTCAATGGTTTACAATTAAACGGTATCGATGAATTATGGGTAAGTGATATCACCTATTTTATTACTCCAGATGCAGTGTTTTACATTGTGTTAATTTTAGATGTTTATAGCCGTAGGATACTTGGTTATAGTGCAAGTGACAACATGTTGGCAATAAACAACCTGAAAGTGCTGGAAATGGCATTTGAAGTACGTAAAAAATACACCTTTGAAAACCTAATCCACCATTCTGATAAAGGGAGTCAATATGGATGTATAGACTATAAATCAACATTAACACAAGCCGATATCAGGATTAGTATGGCAAACACATGTTTGGAAAACCCTTATGCTGAAAGGATTAACGGAATCATCAAGAATGATTACCTGATTGGATATGATATTGAAATGTTATCACAGCTGGAGAAGGCCCTGGCAAGGTCAGTGGGACTATACAATGCTTGCCCACATGGTGAACTGGGTATGAACAGCCCGTTAGAATTTGAAGAGCTATTGAAACAAACACCAAAGAAAGAGCATCCGGTGATGCAACTATACGATTTTACAAAAACCAAAGCCGAAAATATAAAAATGGGTTTTAAAAGGCATAAAACCATGAAAATAGCTGATAAAGAAAAAACCGTAACTTTGAAAAACAAAGCTACGGTAAACCATTTTCGTGGATCGGCTTATTCCTTGGAAGGTTGCTCCCCAGCAGAGCCTTCCTCCGCTATCACCGATAATACAAAGTTGAACCAAGTAAACTCAAATAACAAATTGATTTATTAACAGTTAAAATAAAAGTTGAGAACTTTTCGTCAACCGTATTCATGATAGGTCAAACAACAAACAACAAACAACAAACAACAAACAACGAACAACAAACAAAGCTGGCCTTGTTTATTCACCACCAGCGACACACC
>CAYNDN010000672.1:0-2840 GCA_964395075.1 uncultured Lentimicrobiaceae bacterium
TCCGTAAGTTGAATCAAATAAAGCAATAGACAAAGTAAATTGACTAAATAACCTTCCTTCCATTTCAATCAGTTTCCTGTATTGCCCCATCTCCGTAGATGGTTTATTACTACTCCTGTCAAATTCCAGGTTAGGTGTCAACTCATATAAGTCATCTGAACATAGGTAGTAATTGCCATTGATAATAGCTAAATGGCCATTTGAATAGGTAGGTTGAACTACTTCTATGGAATCGTTTATATACACCCCTGAGTAAGTGCTGACTACTTTCAGCGAGTCATTTAGGTAGATATCCCTGATTGATTTTTTTCGATAGGACCTCCGGTAATAATCATTTATAAAGTACTCATATAAACTGCCGCCTACACTGATAAATAATTCATTCCCCAGTCGTGCGAAACTCGGACCGGTAATTGCTTCCTGAGGAATAATGGATGCCATGGTCTGGGGTTTGAAAGTATACCGGTCAGGGATAAAGTCTGTCTCGAAAAAAGCCGTGTCAAAGAATACATATCGTTTTGAAAACCCGAGGTCGGTTTTTATCCAATTTTCACCTGACTTTTCGTATAAGCCGTCACCGGTTTTTGCATAAATCGTATTATTCGCAGTTACAACATTTCTAACAGGAGAAGTGAAATGATGGCGGTTGATGAAAAGCGTATCCTGACCCGCTAGAGAAAAAGCAGATGATAGTATTACTATTACTAAAATGACGATTTTCAATACTTTGAGCGATTTATAACATTAAAAATAACAGGTATTTAAAAAATAACTAGTAATTGTAATAAAATGACTGCATTTGAAATATTATTTTAAGAATGAGTTTATGAATTTTGTTTGAAATGTCCATGTGGTGTTTTAGTTTCTGGCTATTGAAATGTATTTATCCATGAAAAAGCAAAAACCAAGAAGAATAAGTATCGGACCCAGTTTGATAGTGCTTTACCTCTTCTTTATCTCTGGTCCAGCGGCGTTAGCCCAAAATGAAGTATCGGCTGAATTAAAAGCACTGGTCAGCCTGGACATGGATCATGCTCAGGAAAAACTGGAATCCATGGGCTACGAAATCTGTGGGGTGAAGCCCTTCAAACACACAGAAGACTGGATTAATCAATCTGCCAAAACATGTATCACGATTAAGTTTGACAAAAAGACTCAAAAAATCACCAATATCACTCCCAATTCCGATTATTCGGGATGCCTCCAAGGGCTGGAGAAGGTTCGAAAAATCTGGGAAAACTACCATGATGGACAAGCTCCCGGAGGTGATGCCAAAGTAAATGAGGAGCGGAAAAAATTGGCAGAGGCCGGATTTAAGGTCTCCTATTGGATAAATGACGTTTCACCCGGTCGGAGTGCCGAATACTGGGTCAATGAGTCCAGCAAAAAGGTAAAATTAATCGTTTGGGAAACCGCAAGCGGAAAATGGGCCATGACTAACGACAGCGATTACTCGATGGGCAAAAACCCTTCCCCGAAAAGAAATTAAGCATTGAGCTCAACTTTAAAGACAAAATATATAACCTTAAGAATATATCTTAAAATGAAAATTATGAAGGATTTTACATCCGACAATACAAAAAAACAAACTGCCACGGCTATGAAATTATGCTTACTGGCAGCAATCCTGTTTTTGTGGTTTACGGCCACAGCTGCCAACCAAGTTGTTACCAGCAACGCCAATTCTGGCCCTGGTACGTTGCGGCAAGCCATTGCTGCGGTAGGCAGTGGTGAAACCATCTCCTTTAACCTTCCGGCCGAAAGTGGAATCATTACTATCAGCGCTGAGCTGCTTACTAATAAGTTCCTCACCATAGAAGGTACTGGGCAAAGCGGAAAAGGGTTCGTGACACAGCACAGCGATTACTCAAAGGGTGAAAATCCTACAATAAGCAAGGAAGAAATATAGTATCATGAAAAGAATTCTAATCCATTTAGCAGGACTGATAGTTTCAGTTTTTTCGTCAATAAATCTTCTTGCGCAAAATAACGCGCTAAATTTTGACGGCAATGATGCAATTATTGTTGATAATGGTAATACAATCTTAAACATTTCTGGTACTGCACTCACCGTTGAAGCATGGATTTATCCAACAGGTAGTTTAGGATCTGCAACATTTGAGCATACCATTGTAGATAAAGAAGATGATGCAGCAAATGCAACGGGTTATTTTTTACGACACGGTGGTGGAAAATTTGATTTCGGTTATGGTAACGGAAGCGGTCAATATGCGGCTATAGAAAGTCCTGCTAACACAATTACCCTTAATCAATGGCATCATATTGCGGGCACTTATGATGGAACCAATTTAAAATTGTACCATAATGGGGTGCTGGTGCAAACACAAGCGTCATCAGGTACAATTGGTGCTTCAACGAAACAGCTACACTTTGGAAGATGGACCCAACAGTTTCAACGTTATTTTCAGGGAAGCTTGGATGAGGTGCGTGTATGGAATGTTACCCGTTCTGCCAGCGATATTGCAGGTAATTATCAAATTGATGTGCCTACTAGTACTCCAGGATTAGTAGCTTATTTTAAGATGAACCAAGGCATACCTGCAGGTACTAATACGGGGATTGGCAGTTTGACTAATGCCAAAGGAACAGGTAACGGAGTTTTTGAGAATTTTACATTAACGGGAAACACTTCAAATTTCGTTCAGAGCGCCTTGTTGGGTCCCAGTGTCTTATCTGGTGCCAACCTTTGGCTAAAAGCCGATGACGGAGCTACCAACAGCGGCAGCAATCTGACCGGATGGACAGACCAGTCTGGAATCAACACCTTTACCAAAACGGGTACAATTGGCTTTACTACCAATGCAGTCAATTTCAATCCG
>CAYNDN010000673.1:0-2832 GCA_964395075.1 uncultured Lentimicrobiaceae bacterium
GGATTTAATTTATTATGCTGAGCCTGTAAGGTTGTGGTTCGTTACTCCTTACATTGGACTTGGGGGTGAATATGTATTTATCCAGTATAGCCTCGATTTTGAAGACAAAGAGAATCCGGATTCTGTCAATGGGTCATCAGCACTTTTGTCCGCTTTGTTTGGTATTGAAATGAAGGTTTCTAAAAATTTTGCCATTGACTTATTTGCTGAGTATAAGTACGGTGAATACCAGCAAAGTTTTGATAGGACGATTGTTAATCCTTATCCGGATCAACCTGACGCTGAGTATGAAGTTACAGAAGATATTTCTCTCAATGGTCCAAAATTGGGCTTAGCACTAAAATACCGGTTTTAACACTGAGCCATAAATTCATAGTATAAAAAATGCCTGATCTCGAGCAGATCAGGCATTTTGTTTTGTTGTAGGATCATTCACATTAAACCTGCCATGTGTTTCCACTGTATAACAAGTCTTTCACAGATTTGATGTTTGCTTTTTCTTTTTGATTTTCAATTTGAAACTCAAGCTTTTCTTCGTACGTCATTGTCTTAACTTCCCTGATAATGCCAAAAGCAATCGGGAAATCAGGATAGGTCATGTTGGCAATCATCAAATGAAGCAAAGGGTTGCTGTTATGTTTGTCATGAATCAGAATGTCATCTTCAGTAATTCCGTCCTCACCAATTCTAACAGCTTTTAGGCGTAGTCCATCAAGCATGATTCCTTTATCGCGATCTTTACCATAAATCATCGGTTTACCATGCTCCAAAATTAGTTGCCTGTCTTCTTTGTGTGCCTTATCTGCGATATAGCCGTGTGCTTTGTCGTTGTATATCACGCAATTTTGGAGGATTTCAACTACTGAGGTTCCTTTAAATCTGGCAGACTCCGTTAAAATTTTGGTTGTAAGTTTCAGGTTGTTATCAATGGAGCGGGCAAAAAACTTTCCTTGTGCACCAATTACAAGTTCTCCCGGGTGAAATGGAGGTTCAACAGTACCGTGGGGTGAGGTTTTAGTTACCTGACCTTCATGCGAAGTAGGGGAATACTGGCCTTTGGTAAGTCCGTAAATCTGATTGTTAAGTAAAAGCAGATTCAGGTTGATGTTTCTTCTAATAACATGTATAAAATGATTTCCGCCAATTGCCATACTATCGCCGTCGCCGGAAACTATCCAGACATTTAAATCCGGGTTGGCAACTTTTACACCGGAGGCAATTGCAGCTGCCCGACCATGAATGCTATGCATCGCATAGGTATTCATATAATAAGGAAACCTGGAAGAGCAACCAATTCCTGAAATGACTACATATTTTTCTCTCGGAAGTCCCAGTTCTGCCATCGAACGATGTACGGCACTGAGCACGGCATGATCGCCACAGCCTGCGCACCACCTTACTTCCTGGTCGCTTTTAAATTCCTTCGGAGACATTTTTACCTGTTCTTCCATTGTTATTTCTCCTCGAGTAATTTGGTTATTTTTTCTTTTAATTCACCAATTGTAAATGGTAACCCCTGAATTTTGTTATACTGCATAAATTCAAGGTCCTGGAAATTTAGCCTGAGATAATTTGCAAACTGACCCAGGTTTAATTCGCATACCAATATCTTTTTATAGGATTTTAGCACTTCGTAGGTGTTTGCAGGAAGCGGTTTTATATAGTTGAAATGGGCAAAGGCAAGCTTCTTACCGGCTTTCTTCAACTCACGAAATGCAGTGTACAAATGACCATAAGTACCTCCCCAACCAACTAATAGCAGCTCGCTGTCGAGGTCTCCCTGTACTTCAATGTCAGGAATACTATTTACAATTTGATTGATTTTCTTTTCTCTTTCGTAGGTCATCACCTGATGGTTTTCAGGAACATAAGAAACCGTGCCTGTAACAGCCATTTTTTCCAATCCGCCAAGCCTGTGTTCCAGCCCTTTTGTTCCCGGAATTGCCCAGCCACGGAGCATATCTTCATTTAGCCTGCGATATGGTTGATAATCTTCTGCGCCTTCTTCAACTATTGTAGGGGTAATATCAGGCATTTTATCAACGTCAGGTATTTTCCAGGGCTCGGAGCCGTTGGCAAGGAAACCATCGGTAAGCAAAATAACCGGGGTCATGTGTTCAACAGCAAGCCTGGCTGCTTCGTATGAAAATGCAAAACAATTTGATGGAGAACTTGCAGCAATTACGGCCAATGGACTTTCGCCGTGTCGGCCATAAAGTGCCTGCATCAGATCTGATTGTTCTGTTTTGGTTGGAAGGCCTGTTGACGGGCCGCCGCGCTGAACATTTACGATAACCAGTGGGAGCTCAGCAATAATTGCCAGACCAATGGCTTCGGTTTTCAGCGATAGTCCCGGACCTGATGTTGTGGTTACGGCAAGCTTTCCGGCAAAGCTGGCACCAATGGCTGTACAAATACCTGCAATTTCATCTTCTGCCTGAAAAGTCTTAACACCAAGATCCTTTCTTTTAGATAGTTCCTGGAGGATTTCACTGGCCGGCGTGATCGGGTAGGAGCCAAGGAAGAGTTCAAGATTGGCTCTCTCTGCAGCAGCGATCAACCCCCACGCTGTTGCTGTATTTCCATTGATGTTTCTGTAGGTTCCTTTTTGGATACTGGCCGGCGCCACGCTATAGGACGGATGCAGAGCTTCAATGGTTTCTGCATAATAATAACCTGCTTTCAGCACAATTTTGTTAGCCTCGATAACCACAGGGATTTTCTTGAATTTGTCTTCAAAAAATTTCTGGGTGAACTCCAGCGGCCGGTGGAATAACCAGTAAACCATCCCGAGTGCAAACATATTTTTACTTCTCAGAATACTTTTGGTAT
>CAYNDN010000674.1:0-1313 GCA_964395075.1 uncultured Lentimicrobiaceae bacterium
GCCCGAAGGAAAAGGCATTGTTGATCTGGGAAACTGGAAGCCTGATCTTGAATCAGAGAATTACTATGTTTTTGAGTATATCGTGCAATTGATTCAGTAAGCAAAAATAATATTAATAAATAAGTGGGATGAAATAAAAATGACAAAATAAGATATATAGAATGAAAATTAAACTAATTTATTTAATATACTTAATCTTCTTGTTAGCTTGCACTCATAAGGATAAACAAGGTATTGTTACTTCCAAACCGAACGTTTTATTAATAACTATTGATGATCTGAATAATGATATCGGAGCGCTTGGAATTGATCATATTCAGACACCCAATCTTGATTCTTTTGCAGCAAATAGCAGGCTTTTCAGCAGGCATTATGTTCAGGTACCTTCATGTGGGCCTTCACGAGCGGCACTTTTTCGTGGGAAAAGGCCAACAAGTGACGGTTATTTATCAAATCAATCCATACTGACAACTTATGAGGATTGGGGTCATCAAAGTTTACCAAGATGGTATCGGGATCATGGCTATACCACTTTTTCATTGGGCAAAGTATCACACTATCCGGGAGGGCTTACTGGTGATGGGTGGTCAGAAAAACCTGAAGAGATGCCCGGAGCATGGGATAGGGCCTGGGTTCCTGAAGAAAGTCCGTGGGACACACCTCAGGACATGATGCACGGTTTCGCAAATGGAGTTCCGCGTGAACGCGGAGTCTCACCAACCTGGGAAATGTTTAATGGGCCTGATACATCTTACCCGGACGCCTGGGTAGCTGAAGACGCTATAAAGACTCTTGAAAGGTTATCTGATTCAGATAAGCCCTGGTTTTTCAGTGTCGGTTTTTTTAAACCGCATTTGCCATTTGCGGCTCCGGAAAAATATTTTGATAAAATTGATCCTGAACAGATACCTGCACCTCAGGATACGATAAGAAGTTCTGAGCCGGCAAGCTGGCACCCAGGCAATGAAATGTTAAAAAATTATGGTCAACATCCGGGACATCCACAAATTGACAATGAGTATGCCAGGCAACTTCGCCATGCATATTCTGCGTCTACATCCTATGTAGATGCACAAATAGGCAAAGTTTTGAAATCTTTTGAGAAACTTGGCCTTGATAAAAATACAATAGTTATCATCTGGAGTGATCATGGTTTTGCACTTGGCCATCGGGGAACATGGGGAAAGCATTCATTGTATGAATATTCCCTGAAGTCACCGGTTATAATTTGGCATCCGGGAATAAAACAACCGGGCAAAATCAGTGATGCCATAATTGAATCAGTTGATATCTATCCAACGCTCATCGATTTG
>CAYNDN010000674.1:1323-2831 GCA_964395075.1 uncultured Lentimicrobiaceae bacterium
GATGCCGGATGGTTTAGATGGTAAAAGCTTGCTGCCTCAACTTGAAAATCCTCAAACTGCATCATTAAAACCGGCTTTTTCGTTTTACGAAGATGGCCAAACCTCAGTAAGAGTCGATAAATGGCGCCTGATAATGCATCGTGAAGGTGATAAAATTTTAGGTTATGAATTATTTGACTTTAACGATGATAATCAGGGAATTAGAAAAGACCCTGAGAAATATGCGGAATTGATTGAAAATTTATCAAATAATTTTGATTCACTATCGTGGATATCACATTAGTGTTTTCTCATGCCAGATTTATTAGAAAAGGAAATAATTTATTAGCAATAATTTGGAAGAAACATATCCTGACCGCGTACAACGAATGGAACTGATGTATGAAGACTGGGCGAGACGGGTGGGGGCAATGTCCAATGAACAGGTAATGGAAATGCCGTTAAATACGTGGGCTCATTACACATTTCAAAAAAAGCAAGTTAAATAAATTGTATGAGGTAATAAATAAACATAAAAAGGTAAAGATAAAAACATGAAGATTGTTAAAAAAATTATTACGATTGGAGCCGTATTAATTTTGGTAATTTCAGTTAGCGGATGTGGAGAACCAGAATCGCAGGAGCCTCCGAACATCCTGTGGATCACAAGTGAAGATAACAGTCCATTTATTGGAGCCTACAGCGATGATTACGCTGATACTCCCAATCTGGACCGGCTGGCCAATGCGGGAATTCTGTATGAAAATGCTTATGCCACTACTCCTGTCTGTGCTCCTGCACGTTTTACTCTTATCACTGGTACATATGCCAATCGAATGGGCACTGAGAATATGCGCAGTACCTACCCAATACCCGATACTGTAAAATTTTTCCCAAACTATCTACAGGATGCGGGTTACTATACCACAAATAATTCAAAGGAGGACTATAATACAGAATATCAATCCGAGTATTTCTGGGATGAATCCAGTGATGATGCTCACTACCGTGACCGCACCGAAGGACAGGCATTTTTTCATATTCAAAACATATTTACAACCCATGAAAGCCGTCTCCATGACCCGATTGACACACTGATTCATGACCCGGTGAATGCACCAGTGCCGCCCTATCACCCCGATATCGAAACAGTTCGTCGAGATTGGGCTCACTATTACGACCAGATGACCAGTATGGATGAACAGGTTGGAGAGATCCTGGAAGAGCTTGAAAAGTCAGGCGAAGCTGAAAATACCATCATTTTTTATTATGGGGATCACGGCGGAGCTTTGCCCGGGGCTAAACGGTTTATGAATCAGCGGGGACTTCATGTACCTCTGATTGTCTATTTTCCGCCCAAATATGAACATCTGAAACCGGAAAAGAATCGCACGGACCGGCTGATTTCTTTTGTGGATTTTCCTGCAACATTGCTGAGCCTTGTTGGAATCGAACCACCGGAGTTTATGGACGGTAAACCTTTTTTGGGTGAATATAAAACCAAACCACGTGAGTATCTTCATACCTAT
>CAYNDN010000675.1:0-2830 GCA_964395075.1 uncultured Lentimicrobiaceae bacterium
GGATTCACAGGAATATCTTCATTTGATGAGAGCACAGCAGCAATTACTGCCAGGTCAACTGCAGGATCAACCACCCTGATTCCACCTGCAATATTCAGGAAAACATCTTTTGACGAAAGCTTAAAGCCATGACGTTTTTCTAAAACTGCAAGCAACATATTCAGCCGCCTGGGATCGAAACCCGTGGTTGACCTTTGCGGAACACCATAAGCTGCTGTACTCACAAGTGCCTGAATTTCGATGAGCATTGGCCTGAGGCCTTCCATGGTTGCTCCTATCGTGATCCCGCTAAAATTTTCATCACGCTGTGTTATCAACAATTCTGAAGGATTGATAACCTCTCTCAAACCTGAACCCAACATTTCGAAAATCCCCAACTCTGATGTTGACCCAAAGCGGTTTTTTACTGACCTCAAAATGCGGTAACCATAATTACGGTCGCCTTCGAACTGCAATACAGCATCCACCATGTGCTCAAGCAATTTAGGCCCTGCCAGGTTTCCTTCTTTGGTGATGTGGCCAATCAGGAAAACCGGTGTATTTGTAAGCTTGGCATATTGCTGAAGTTCGTTGGCACATTCACGAATTTGAGAGATACTTCCAGGCGAAGATTCAATATTTTCGGTGTGGAGCGTTTGAATGGAGTCCACAACAATGATTTGAGGTTGTAATTTTTCGAGGTGTTGAAAAATGACCTGGGTAGAAGTTTCAGTTAGAATATATGTTTCTGCATCATCATTTCCAAGCCTTCGGGCCCGCATCTTAATTTGCTGTTCGCTTTCCTCACCTGAAATATACAAAACACTTAAGTGCTTCATTTTAAGGGCAACCTGCAGCATCAGGGTAGATTTTCCAATTCCGGGCTCCCCTCCTACCAGCACAACCGATCCCTGCACAAGGCCACCACCAAGTACACGATTAAGCTCTCCAGAGCCTGTATCGATCCGGTTTTCATTTTCAAACTGAACCAGTGCAAGTTTTTTTGGTAAACTTTTTTTCTGTTCAATGGAAATCCCCATCGATCGATTCGCCTTAGATGCTTGAATTACCTCTTCAGCAAAAGTGTTCCATTCGCCACACGACGGGCATTTGCCGAGCCATTTTGCAGAATTATGGCCACAGTTCTGACAATAGAATGTAGTTTTTACTTTTGCCATCCCAAATAAGGTGAGCTATTAATGCGGTCGATAATTCGGGTTGTGGAGTAGCCTTCAAGAAAATCGATGGTAACCACTTCGCCACCTTTTGCCATAACCACATCGTAACCAACAATCTCTTCGGCTTTGTAGTCACTTCCTTTAACTAAAATATCTGGTTGAACCGATTCGATCAAACTGGCCGGCGTATCCTCATCAAACATCACCACTGCATCAACAAAATGTAAGGCAGCGAGTATAAGTGCCCGGGAACTCTCATCCTGGATCGGCCTTCCGGCACCTTTTATCCGGCTCACCGACTCATCAGTATTTAGTCCAACAATTAAAATATCGCCTTTTGATGCTGCCTTAGCAAGATAATCGATGTGTCCCTTGTGCAGAATATCAAAACAGCCATTGGTAAAAACTAACTTCTTATTCTTGAAAATCCAATAGGCAAGCCACCTTTGAAATTCATCGTTATTTTCGAATATCTTCTGCTGAATTACTTTTAGCTTGTTCATATTGCGGTTTTTTATTTACAATGGGTAAAATGATCAACGAAACAATCCCAATAATAACTATTAGAATGGTTTGTGCTGTCCAGGTTAGCCACCCCAATGCATATCCTGTGGTTTCCTGAATACCATAAATCGCGAGTGTTTCAGCAATTATTGCCGGATAAATACCAATTCCGCCCTGTACAATCATGATTCCAATGGAACCAAAAATCAGCATGGATAAACCGGTATCAATTCCCAAATGGCTTGTTTCCGGCAGGCTGAATACACAAACCCAAATCATTAGAAAATACAATATCCAAATCAGGAATGACTGAAAAATAAATGAAACAGGTTTCTTTATTTTTGTTACTGACCACAGCCCATGCCAAAATCCAAGCAGGATATTTCTAATTTTCTTGATCAGTGTTGACTTAGCCAACTTTTTTCTAAAGATGAAAAACATCACAAGTAACCCGAGGAATATGGCAACCAAAATATAAATGTATTGGGTCATTTCTGCAGTAGTGAAGGAGAATTTTTCGCTTAGAGGCTCATAAACTTTATCGTTTACATAGTGCTCAAGTTTATCGAAAAAGATGATAAAATTGATAAAAAACAACAGGATAAACACTACCATATCGATACTGCGTTCGATAAAAACTGTGCCAATGGATTTATTAAGCGGGATGCGTTCGTACTTATTTAAAACACCGCACCGCGTTACTTCACCAAGGCGGGGTAAGGCCATATTGGCAAAATAACCTATCATCACAGCTAGAAAAGTATTTCTCAGGCCTGGGTTGTAACCAATGGGTTCGAGCAGCATCCGCCAGCGAATGGCCCGGACCAGATGACTAAAAAAGCCGATAACCAGCGCAAGCAACAACCAACTGAAATTGGCTGATATAAATGAATTCCAGATATCCAGCTTTTGTTCAGGAGTGAGTTTCCTGAGGAATAACCAGATAAAGAATATCCCGATAGAAAGAAAAAAGATGATTTTAATTGCTGTGATGAGCTTCTTCTTCAATGCTCTAAATTTTATTATGCTGATCAGGGAAGATTATGGCGGGTTTATGCGATTTGGCGGCCTCAAAATCCATCATGGCATACGAAACAATAATGATCAGGTCGCCTTCATGTACCTTCCTGGCAGCAGCTCCATTTAGCGAAATCACCCCCGAACCCCTA
>CAYNDN010000676.1:0-432 GCA_964395075.1 uncultured Lentimicrobiaceae bacterium
TCACAATGATACTGCCTCACTGTATTAGCTCATTTTTATGGGAGCATAGGTCAATTTGCCGGGATTAGCATTTTTCTATTTTTGTTTTTAATCGGAAAAAGTTTTTGTGTATGCATTGGATAGATTTAGGGATTTTTATTTTGTACATGGTTGCCATGCTGAGCGTGGGTTTCTATTTTATGAAGCGAAACAAAAATACGGATGACTATTTTGTGGGAGGCCGTACAATGGGAAGCTGGCACATCGGATTATCAGTTGTGGCAACGGACGTAGGTGGTGGATTTTCAATCGGGCTGGGAGGGCTCGGCTTTATGATGGGTCTTGCCGGATCGTGGATGCTGTTTACCGGGTTAATTGGTGCATGGCTTAGTGCAGTATTTCTCATCCCCAAAGTATTTAAACTCTCGGCAAAACACAGGTTTTATACTTTCC
>CAYNDN010000676.1:442-2829 GCA_964395075.1 uncultured Lentimicrobiaceae bacterium
TCCGTCATTTTTACGGAAAAGAGGTGGCCATACTGGCCGGGGCTATTTCAGCCATTGGATACATGGGTTTTACCAGTTCGCAGATTCTCGCCGGAGCCAAGCTGGCTGCGGCTTCTTTTGTAAATCTTGATATGCAAACTGCACTCATCATTATGGGGGTTATCACAATCGTTTACACCGTAATGGGCGGGCTAAAGGCTGTAATTTACACTGACACCATCCAATGGATTTTGTTGATTTCCGGACTGATCCTGATTGGGATACCCCTCAGCTATTTTGCGCTTGGAGGCTGGGAGGTAATTTCGAATACCCTGCCTGAGGAGTTTTTTAGTTTAAAAAACGTTTCCTGGCAAACCATTGTAAACTGGGCGGTTACAATTATTCCCATTTGGTTTGTGGGCATGACGCTTTATCAGCGGATTTATGCTTCGCGAAGTGAAAAGCAGGCACGGAAAGCATGGTTTATTGCCGGGATTTTTGAATGGCCGCTGATGGCGTTTATGGGGGTAATGCTGGGATTGTTTTCGCGGGTAGCCTTGCAAGAAGGCATGTTTGAGTACCTTGGCTATAGCTCCCTCAGCGATATCGATCCGGAAATGGGGCTGCCGCTTTTATTAAGAACCATTCTTCCTGTAGGGTTAATGGGGCTGATGATGTCAGCATACTTTTCGGCAATTATGTCCACAGCCGATAGCTGCCTGATGGCTTCCTCCGGAAATGTGCTGACGGATATTCTACAACGATTTGTCAGGCTTCCCGAGGGGAAAAAAATCCTGCGCCTGTCCCAACTGCTGACCTTTAGCATTGGTGCCCTCGCACTGCTGCTCGCAACGGTGATGCAAAATGTACTTGAGTTGATGCTTTATTCTTATGCTTTTATGGTTTCGGGATTGTTTGTGCCGATACTCGCTGCGTTTTATACCCGGAAGCCAAAGCGGCTGGCAGCTTTTTTGGCTATGCTGCTCGGCGGCGGTACAACCATCACCTTGATAGTTGGTGAATGGAGTTTGCCGCTTGGCCTGGATGCAAATATTTTTGGAATCAGCATGTCGGCTATTACTTATCTTATTGTTTCGGTCATTCTACCCGGAAAAAAATAAACAACGTTATCCAACTTAAATCCATCGGCTTTGTTTCCTAAAGCAAAATAATGAGAAAATGGAACAACTCGTAACTTCTGAATTTAAACTGGGGATTATTGCTGGCGGTCAGCTGGGTAAAATGCTGGTGCTCGCGGCCAGCAACTGGGACGTAAATACCTACATCATGGACAAGGATGAGCATTGTCCGGCATCAGCAAATTGCACCCGCTTTTTTAAAGGCGATCCAATGCAATTTGAGGATGTTTACAATTTTGGTAAAATGGTGGATATGATCACTTTTGAGCTTGAACTGGTGAACATTACCGCATTAAAAAAGCTAAAATCCGAAGGTAAGCGGATTATTCCCGATCCTTCGCACCTTGAAATGATTCAGGATAAAGGACTGCAAAAACAATTTTACAAGGAGCATAATATCCCTGCTTCCCCATTTTATCTTTTCGAAACAAAAGCACAAATCAAAGATGCTATAAATAAGAAGCAAATAAAATTTCCATTTGTGCAAAAACTGCGGCAGGGTGGTTATGACGGGAGAGGGGTTGCTGTGATTAAAAACCCGGAAAACATTAACAGACTCCTTGACGGCTTTTCGTTGGTAGAAGATCTGGTGGAAATAGAAAAAGAAATTTCGGTGATTGTAGCGCGCAATGCCGATGGCCAGTCACAATGCTTTCCAACCGTTGAAATGGAATTTAACAAAGAGGCAAACCTTGTGGATAAACTTATATGTCCATCATCTTTGCCCGAAGAAATTGAAACAAGGGCCACGAATATTGCCAAAGACCTCATAAGCAAAATGAATTTCACCGGGCTACTTGCAGTTGAAATGTTTATAGATCGCCATGGAAAGATTTTGGTGAATGAAGTAGCACCACGCCCTCACAACAGTGGCCACCATACCATCGAAGGGATTATCACTTCTCAGTTTGAGCAACTGCTCAGGGCTATTTTTAATTTTCCGCTGGGCAGCACCCGCATAAAAACTCCTGCAGTTATGATCAATCTGATAGGGGAGGAGGGGCACCAGGGAAAAGTGAAATACGAAGGCCTGACAGATTCCATGGCTATCCAGGGAGTGAAAATCCACCTGTACGGAAAAAAAATTACACGGCCCTATCGGAAAATGGGACACGTTACGGTGATGGGACCAACCGTTGAGGAAGCCCGCAGAAAAGCTGATATTGTAAAACAAAAATTAAAAGTAAAAGCATGGTAAAACCACTGGTTAGCATCATTATGGGGTCAGATTCAGATTTGCCCGTGATGCAGGAGGCTGAAAAAATTCTC
>CAYNDN010000677.1:0-2827 GCA_964395075.1 uncultured Lentimicrobiaceae bacterium
GTTTTGGGAAGTAAAATGCTACGTTTTGGATCCACCTACCGAAGACTATTACATGTTTCATATATACAAAAACGGTGAGTTGGTCAACGACACCATTGATCGGGTATTTGTGGTTGACGACATCCTATACAACGGCAATTACACAAATGGTATTGGTGTGGGATTTCTCGACCAGTCGAGGGACAACGAAAGGCTTGAACCCGGCGACAGAGTCACTTTACGTGTGGCCAGGATAACTGAAGAATACACCGATTTTATCTGGCAATTGCAGGAACAAGTAAGTTATCAGTCGCCGCTTTTCAGCGGACCACCTGCTAATGTGGAAGGGAATATTAGTGGTGGCGCATTCGGAGCTTTTGGTACCTACAGCAGTTCCTATGCATCTACAATCACCCCGCAGATAGAATAGCATTTTCTGCCCCAAAAAATCTGATTCAGCTGATGAATCAGATTTTTTTTGTCCCTCAAGTTCACATAGCAAAGGATTTAGTATGATTGATTTTTTCACGTTTGCAGATTCTACAGACGATGCAAAGTCAGGCTTAACCGAGGGAGGAAAGTATCAACACCTCTCTAACATTGATCGATAATTGTCTTGAATAATCTGGTCATTTAACCTCTAAAATTCAAGAAAATATCGGGCGGAGGGTTTTTATCAGAAGGAAAATATTTTACCCCGTCATTTATGGCGGGGTCAAATAATTAACAAACAATAGCTTAATCAAAAACCAGAAAAATTTTAGCATTTAAACTATATTTTTCTGGTTTTTCCCTATTAGTAAAGAGAACATTTAAATACCTCTGCCATAAATGACGGGCCTATTGAATTTCTTTGTTTTAGAAAGTAATTCTTGATATTTGTGAATAGGACAGGTGAAAAAATCACAAAAACCTTGCATGTCATTTCTCCGCTGTAGCATTTGGCAGTTTCGAGTCATGATAATCCATGGCCGCCTTAACAAAATTCACAAAAACAGGATGCGGGTTGGCTACCGTACTTTTATACTCAGGATGGAACTGAACGCCAACAAACCAGGGATGCTCTTTCAGTTCAACGATCTCTACCAGATCGCCCTGCTCATTGATGCCTGATTCAATCATTCCTGCATCATTAAAATCTTTAAGATACTTATTGTTAAACTCATATCTATGACGATGACGTTCCGCGATTTCAAGCAAGTGATAAATTTCCTCAGCTTTGGTTCCTTCCTTGATGCTGCAATTAAAACTTCCCAGCCTCATGGTGCCACCCAGTCCGGAAATTTTTTTCTGATCCTCCATCATATCAATCACAGGAAAAGGTGTTTTGCTGTTAAATTCTGTTGAGTTTGCTTTATCAAAACCAAGCACATTCCTGGCAAATTCTATCACAGCACACTGCATCCCAAGACAAATGCCAAGGAATGGAATTTTGTTTTCGCGAGCATAAGTAATTGCTTTTATTTTCCCTTCAATGCCACGGGTGCCAAAACCAGGTGCAACAAGAATTCCATCCAGGTTATCAAGGAATTTACCCAGCCCTTCCTCCTCAATATCCTCTGAGTGAATCATCTTTAAATTTACCTTGCAATCATTCTCTGTTCCGGCATGAATAAACGACTCACTGATGGATTTATAAGCATCCTTCAATTCCACATATTTCCCAACCAATCCAATGTTAACTTCAGAAACCGGATTTTTAAATTTATAAAGAAATTCTTTCCACCGTTTCAGTTCAGGTTCAGGGCCAGCATCGATTTTAAGCTTTTTCAGAACTTCCACATCAAGCTTTTCCCTGAGCATGAGCAACGGAACATCGTAAATTGTTTCTGCATCGATTGATTCCATCACAGCCGATTCGTCCACATTGCAAAACAGTGCAATCTTGCTGCGCAGGGTTTCATTGAGCGGCATTTCGGTGCGGCACACAATGATATCAGGCTGAACTCCCTGCTCCAGCATTGTTTTTACGGAATGTTGGGTGGGTTTGGTTTTGAGTTCCTGGGCAGCCGAAAGGTAAGGCACCAGTGTGAGATGTATCACCACACTGTTTCCCAGCATTTCCCAGCGCATCTGACGAACAGCCTCCACATAAGGCAGCGACTCAATATCACCGACCGTACCACCAATCTCTGTAATTACAAAATCATAATTTCCCTTGTTGCCAAGCAGTTTCACACGGTATTTTATTTCATCCGTAATGTGAGGAATCACCTGAACTGTTGAACCCAGATAATCTCCGCGGCGTTCTTTATCAATTACCGCCTGATAAATCTTTCCTGTGGTTACATTGTTTTCCTGCGAGGTAACTGAATTTGAAAAACGCTCGTAGTGGCCCAGGTCAAGGTCGGTTTCTGCCCCATCATCGGTCACATAGCACTCGCCATGTTCATAAGGATTTAAGGTTCCGGGATCGATGTTGATGTAGGGATCGAGTTTTTGAATGGTCACTGAATAGCCCCTTGCCTGAAGCAATTTTCCGAGTGAAGCTGAGATGATGCCCTTTCCAAGGCTGGATGTCACGCCACCGGTGACAAAGATGTATCTGGTTTTGCCCATAACTAATTTGCATTTCCCGAATTCGGGTTTATGATAAATGTATTCATTTTGTTATGGGATGCAAAGATACACCAATAAGTAGATGGACGTCCGGTATTTTGCTATCAAGTTATTAACCCGTTGGAATGCTGCCAGCAGAAGCGACAGGATTAGCGGGTTTCAGTTTTACTTTGTGAACATTTCATAGAGATGAACAAATCCTTTTGCATCAAAAAAAAGGGAGCAAATTGATTTGCTCCCTTTTCACAGGTTACGGGTGGAATCTGGATATTTCGCCAGGTAATTTAAT
>CAYNDN010000678.1:0-2822 GCA_964395075.1 uncultured Lentimicrobiaceae bacterium
CGAAAAGGAAACCAAATCCAGGGTACTTCCACTCCAAATGGATGTTACCAACCTTAAAGATGTGGAGGAGGCCATTCGTTATCTTCCGCATGATTGGAAGAAAATTGATTTCCTCGTAAACAATGCCGGGCTGGCTGTTGGGTTGGATAAGCTGCATGAAGGAAATATAAACGATTGGGAACGTATGATCGATACCAATGTTAAAGGATTGCTTTACCTGACGCGGACAGTGGTGCCATTGATGATTGAAAACGGATTGGGACATGTTATAAATATTGGTTCAATTGCCGGCAAGGAGGTTTATCCCGGCGGCAACGTTTACTGTGCCACCAAACATGCTGTGGATGCTTTAACAAAAGGGCTTCGTATAGATTTGCTCGGAGAAAATATAAAAGTTACACAGGTTGCTCCCGGACTGGTTGAAACTGAATTTTCGGAGGTTCGTTTTAAAGGGGATACAAACAAAGCCGAAACAGTATATAAAGGTTACAAGCCCCTGGAAGGACGGGATATTGCTGATATCATATTTTATGTGATCAACCTTCCACCTCATGTGTGCATTAACGATCTGGTGGTGGCACCCCTGGCACAGGCTAATTCTTACCTCGTAAATAAAACAGGCGTGTTATAAAACCATTTTATAAATGGCGAGGCCAACTGATTTGATAACATGGTATTTAAATGCTTTTTAAATTGTCTTTTGCAGCAATTAATCACTTTTGAAAGTGTTTTCTTTGCCGTCCAACAATAGATCAATAAAATGAAACTGCAACGCAGCCTGGTATTTTATATTCAACGATTTCGACGGAAATATTTATCCGACAGGCAGTATATGATGGCCCTTAGCGTGATCATTGGCTTTTTGAGCGGGCTGGCTGCGGTAATCATTAAGAATACTGTGCATGCCATTCAGGGATTTCTTACCGCTGGTTTCGATGTGGAGTATGATAATATCCTTTACATTTTTTATCCGGTTATCGGAATTATCCTTACAGTATTATTTATCCGTTTTGTACTCAGACAATATGTTGGCGACGGCGTGCCCACTGTGCTTTATGCCATTTCAAAAACCAAGGCACTGCTCAAACGGCACAACATGTTTTCATCCATAGTAACCAGTTCGCTGACGGTGGGATTTGGTGGTTCTGCCGGACTGGAGGGACCAACAGTTGCAACAGGTGCGGCAATCGGAAGTAACATCGGCAAATTCCTACATCTGAATTATAAACAAACCTTAACACTCTTAGCGGTGGCCAGTGCCGGGGCCATGTCGGCAATTTTTAAATCGCCCATTGCTGCCATTATTTTTGCCGTTGAGGTGATTATGTTAGACCTGACCATCGCATCGCTGATCCCGCTCCTGCTGGCTTCTGTAACAGCAGCACTTACTTCTTATCTTTTCCTGGGTATGAATGTGCTTTATCCTTTCGAAATCGAAAAAACATTCCTGCTCGAAGATACAATACAGTTTGTTTTGCTCGGAGTTTTTACAGGACTCGTAAGTGTATATTTCACACGTGTTTACATGTATTTCCAAAATACATTTGGCAACATTAAAAACTGGTACACCAGGCTGTTTTTTGGTGGGACAATGCTTGGCCTTCTGATCTTTTTGTTTCCATCGCTATACGGAGAGGGCTATAATGCCATCAATTCCTGCCTGAAGGGATCAACGATTACGCTCTTCGACAACAGTTTGTTTTATGATTTCAAAAACAGCCTCACTGCCATTTTTTTGCTGATGGCAGCGGTAATCATGCTGAAGGTGGTGGCAACATCCCTTACGTTTGGTGCCGGCGGTATAGGCGGAATTTTTGCTCCAACACTTTTTACAGGCGCACATGCCGGATTGCTGTTTGCACTGGTTTACACACAGTTTGGCGGAGATGAAATACCAACCACCACTTTTGCGCTTGTTGGAATGGGAGGGCTTATTGCCGGGGTGATACATGCCCCCTTAACAGCTATTTTCCTCATTGCCGAAATCACCCAGGGATACGAACTGTTTATGCCCCTTATGATAACTGCAGTTATTTCGTATATGACTGTAAGAATTTTTACACCCAATTCTGTTTATACCATTCAGCTTGCCAAAAGGGGAGAACTACTTACCCATCATCAGGATAAAAATGTATTGGCCATGCTGGATTTCTCGCGGCTCATCGAAACCAATTTTAAGGTGGTATCCTACGATGCTTCGCTTCGGGATTTGGTGAATGTAATCGAAGGATCAAACAGAAATATTTTTCCTGTGGTGGATGGCGATGGCAAATTCCGCGGGCATGTTATCCTCGATAACGTGCGTCATGTGATGTTCAAGCCTGAGATTTATGATACTGCATGGGTGAAGGACCTGATGATTGTTCCCGTTTACCGGATTTCTCCAAAAGATACCGTTGAAGCCATTGCACAGAAATTTCAGGCCAGCGGAAAATACAACATGCCTGTAATTGATGAGGGTAAATATATTGGCTACATTTCCAAAGCCAATCTCTTTGGGCAGTACCGCAATAAGTTGAAAGAGGTTTCGGATTATTAATCACCAAATTAGTTTGAACTCAAACTTTTTATAATTTTGCAGCCCCGGAGAAGTGCCGGAGTGGTCGAACGGGGCAGACTCGAAATCTGTTGGCCGGCTCAGGCTGGCCCGGGGGTTCGAATCCCTCCTTCTCCGCAGCAGACCAGGCCGTTAGAAATAGCGGCCTTTTCTATTGATTCAACATTCCTTGCAATTAATCCGGTGTCTCAACCTGATGTTCCTAACCTACAATCTTCACAAAAATCGCGATCCATTACCACGTCCTTCAGGGCGTGGAATTAAG
>CAYNDN010000679.1:0-2809 GCA_964395075.1 uncultured Lentimicrobiaceae bacterium
GGTCAGCGGCCTGCCCTGCTATAAAATTGAACTGCTGCCGCTTGAAAATGCTGCCGTAGTTTGGGGTAAGGTGATTCTGTGGATTGCCAAAGAGGAATACTTCCAGATGAAAGCGGAATACTACGATGAGGATATGGATTTGGTGAATACCCAGATTTCAAGCAAGATCACACAGTTCAACGATCGGAAAATCCCGGCCCATCTCGAAATGATTCCGGCAGATGAGGAGGGAAATAAAACTATTCTGGATATGCAGGATATGATATTCAACGAAGATATTCCTGACAACTTTTTCTCGCAGCAAAATATGAAGCGGGTGAAGTAGGGGGAGGTGTTGGTTGTTTGTTGTTTGTTGTTTGTTGTTTGTTGTTCGTAAATAAAATGACCACTATTGACAACCACCGAAAACAATGACAACTTCGAAAACCCAACGACAAATAACAAACAATGACTACCAATAACAATCAATGACCACCAATGACTACTAATAACTTAATAACTCAATAACTTTAACCAAAACCTATCATGAAGAAATATTTAAAAATAGCTTGGCGGAATCTCTGGCGCAACAAACGCAGGACGATGATCACCGTGGCTTCGGTTTCTTTTGCCATTTTCATGGCCCTGCTCATGCGGTCGATGCAATACGGCAGCTACAATCTGATGGAACGCGAAGCTATCAAAAATTCTACCGGATTCATCCAGGTTCATGCACCCGGCTACTGGGACGACAAAAACATCGACAACACCTTTAAAAACACTGATGAGCTTTTTAAAAAAGTGAGCGGCCTCGAAAATGTGAGCATGGTAATACCGAGGCTTGAGTCGTTTGCACTGGCATCGCACAAAGACATGACCAAAGGCGTTGGCATTGTGGGGACTATTCCGGAAGTAGAAAACAACATCACCAAAATCAAAAACAAAGTCATCGAAGGTGAGTTTTTTCAGTCTCCCGAAGATAAGGGGGTTTTATTAGGCGATGACCTGGCCAAATTCCTGGACCTGAAAGTTGGAGATACCGTAACACTGATTTCACAGGGCTTCCGGGGAAATACCGCAGCAAGCATCAATGTGGTGAGGGGGATTTTTCATTTCCCTGCACCTGAAATGAACAAGCAGCTCATTTACATGACCCTCAGCGAAGCCCAGTATTTTTATGCTGCTCCCACACGAGCTACCTCCTACTCCATCATGCTCAACGATCCTGATAAACAGGACGAAACATTTGCAAAACTTCAAACCTACCTGGGTGACAACTACGAAATTATGACCTGGGATGAAATGCTTATCGAATTGAAACAACAAATCCAAAGTGATAATATTGGTGGCGTTTTTATGCTGGCCATTTTGTACATCGTGGTTGCATTTGGCATTTTTGGTACCATCCTGATGATGACCCACGAGCGCCGCCGGGAATTTTCAGTGATGATCGCAACGGGCATGCAACGCTACAAACTGGCCATCATCGTATTTTTTGAATCGCTGTACATGGGCCTTATTGGGGTGATTTCAGGAAGTATTATCAGCCTGCCGATTGTCTATTACTACTATAAAAACCCGATACCCCTCACCGGTGAAATGGCGAAAGCAATGGAGGAGTTCAACGTGCAGCCAATTATGCCCTTTGCCCTTGAGGGCAGCATTTATCTCAACCAGGCCATTGTTGTCTTCATCCTGGTGCTGCTCATTTCAATCTATCCCCTGATCAATATCAACAGGTTTAGCCTGATCAGTGGACTCAGAAGCTAATTCATAAATATTATTCATTAACTTAAAACATAAACAAATATGCTGATAACACTCTCCTGGCGAAATATATGGCGAAACAAGATTCGCAGCATGGTAGTAATATTGGCCATAGCCGTGGGGCTTACCGGTGGTATTTTTATTGCAGGTATGATGAACGGAATGGTTGCCAAACAAACCAGCAACACCATCAACAACGAAATTTCTGACATCCAGATTCATCAACCGAAATACCTGGAAAACTCCAACCCGAAATATTTGATTTCCGATGTGGATCAAAAACTGGAAAAAATCAATACCAACCCATCGGTTATAGCAAGTTGCTACCGCACCAAAGCATTGGTGATGGCAAGAACAGCCAGCAAAGGGGCTGGGGTTACTATTTTAGGAATTAACCCAAAACTTGAAAAAGAAGTCACTGCCATTCATGAGCAAATTATTAAGGGAACCTATTTTGAAACAGAGACCCGATCCCAGCCCATCGTAATTGGTGAAAAGCTGGCAACAAGGTTAAACGTTGATCTGGGGAAAAAGATCATCATGTCGTTCACCACACTCGACCTTGAGCAGGTAGCGGCAGCTTTCCGGGTTGTGGGCATTTTTAAAACAAACGATTCACGATTTGATGAAATGCATGTGTTCGTCCTTCAGCAAGCGCTTAATAAAGATTTAGGGATTGAAGGAAACCAGGCAAATGAAATCGCGATTAGAACATCATCCCAGGAATTGGCTCCACAAGTTACCAAGGAACTTGCACAGGTATTTCCCGATCTTAGTGTGCAATCCTGGCGCGAAATCAAGCCATCACTCATCGTAATGCTCACCATGATGGACCAGTTTAGCCTCTGGTTGATTGTCATCATCCTGTTTGCGCTCATTTTCGGGATCATCAATACCATGCTAATGGTAATTATGGAACGCAAAAAAGAATTGGGCATGCTCATGTCGGTGGGTATGAACAAAAAACGTGTATTTAAAATGATACTTTTCGAAACTTCGATGCTTGCGCTGGTAGGTGCCGGAGTTGGGCTTGTGGCCAGCATAGGTCTCATCTCCTGGCTAA
>CAYNDN010000680.1:0-2805 GCA_964395075.1 uncultured Lentimicrobiaceae bacterium
GCTTATCCGGGGTGGGGCCGGGCACTTCGGCAATAAAGAGCTGCATGCCGCCAATGCCCAGGAAAGGCAGAATGGCCAGCGAAAGCACAATAATCCCCATGCCGCCTATCCAGTGTGTCATGGAGCGCCAGAAAAGCAAGCCTTCCGGTACGGCTTCGATATCAGTAAGGATGGTGGCTCCGGTGGTTGTAAACCCCGAGATAGTTTCAAAAAAAGCATCGGTGTAGGATGGAATGGTGCCGCTTAAGAAAAATGGCAATGCACCAAAAAATGATATTACTACCCAGGCCAGCGAAACGATAACATAGCCATCGCGTTTGGAAATTACTTTGTTTACATCCCGGCCTGCCGAGATATACAAAAATCCGCCGCCAATAACGGTGATGATTGCGGAGATGAGCAATGGCCAGAAATCAAACTCCGGATCAAAAAATCTGAAACTGAAGAAATCATCAGCACCGTAATACCACGAAAATGGCAGTGCCGTAAGCATGAACACGCTCTCAATGATGAGCAAAATGCCCAAAAGGCGGGCAATAATTTTTGTATTTAAGGTTTTTTTACGCGGCATGGCTAATTAAAAAATCTGTCCACTTTGTGAATGGTAGAAGGCAGCGAAAAAACCACCACTTTATCGCCATCATTAATCCTGAAATTTCCAACAGCAATATAGCTATCTTCACCACGTACAATTCCACCGATTATCGCACCTTCGGGGAAATTGAGTTTGCGGATGGGCTTTTTGGTAATCGCTGATCCGGGTTTTACAACAAATTCAAAAACTTCAGCATCAATACCGTGCAGTACTTTGGTTGAGGTAACTTCCGAGCCCATCGTGAAACGGGCGATATAACTTGCCGTAATCAGTTTTTTATTGATAATGGTATCGATGCCGATATTTTGTGAAATGTCGATATAGTCGATGTTTTCAACGAGGGCAATGGTTTTCTTTACCCCAAATTTGCGTGCATGCAGGCAGGTGAGGATATTGGTTTCCGAGTTATCAGTAACGGCAATAAAAGCATCCATATCTTCTATGCCTTCATCTTTAAGCAGCTCTATATCTCGGGCATCGCCGTTTATCACGAGTACATCTTTCATTTCGTTGCTCAGCAGTACGCTTCGGTCTTTATCGATTTCAATCATTTTCAGGTTGTAGGCATCTTCCATCCGAGTTGCTGTTTTTCGTCCTATCCGTCCTCCGCCTACAATCATCACATCCTTAATTTCAAACTCTTCTTTGCCGCCAAGATTCATCAGTGTTTTAATGCCTGCAGGTTTTGTAATAACGTAGGCCAGGTCATTGATTTTAAATTCATCCTGACCTCGTGGAATGATGGTTTTGGAATTGCGGTGGATGGCCACAGCGCGGAAATTAAGGTAGGGGAACTCCTCTGCAATTTGATCGAGGCTTTTGCCTACAACCTCTGCATTTTCATCCAGTTTTATCAAAAATAAAATGAGTTTCCCGTCGGAGAAGCCAAAAGTTTCGGTAGCAGCAGTTTGTTCGAGCAGATTTACAATTTCTTCGGCGGCAAGCCTTTCGGGGCATACTAAGTGATCGATGCCCAGCGACTTGAAAAGTTCAACGTTTTTAGGTTCGAGATATTCGGTGTTGTTAACGCGTGCTATGGTTCTTTTGGCACCAAGCTTTTTACCGATAATACCTGTCATCAGGTTTATTTGTTCATCGTGTACTACCGAAATCAGCAGGTCGGAACGGCGAATGTTTGCCCGTTCCAAAACAGAAATGCAGGTGGAGTCACCGGGAATGGTCATTAAATCGGTGTGTGCCTCAATCAGTTTGAGGAGGTCGCTGTGCGGGTCTACTACTGTGATATCGTGATTTTCATCCGTGAGTAGTTTGGCCAGGTGAAAACCAACTTCGCCGTCTCCCGCTATGATTATGTTCATTTTCTTCATGTACGGGTGCGAAAGTATATTTTTTCGGGATATTTAAATGGGATGCAAGTTTTTGCTGTTAATCTTTACAATTTTTTTAACTTTGTTTTAACTTGATTCCGTGAGAAGAAGTTTATTATTTCAGGATTTGTTCCTTGGCTTTGTTATTTATTTTTTTGTCAAAAACTGCCCTGACCGGGATTTCAAAATCCTGAACGGCAACACTTTTAATTTGTCCACTGCCTGATTTTTGGTTCAGGAAATAGCCTTCATCTTCAAGGATATATTGCTCGATGATTTCTTTTTCAGGATCAATAATCCAGTATTCCCTGATTCCGTGGGCTTCATAATCGATGAGTTTAACTGTCCTGTCGTTTTTTTCGGTTGAGGGTGAAAGCACTTCAACAACAAAATCCGGTGGGGGAAACAGCATTTGGTCATCAGTAAATTTTTCGGCTTTCGATTTATTAAAAAAACAAATGTCGGGTTCGTAATCGTTGCGGGTGAGTTGGATCATGATTTTATCATAGCCCATCTCACCAAGCCTGAATTTATTTATATGAGCTTCAATTAAAAAACCTAAATTAATAGTTATTTGGTTGTGCTTTCGCTTCACAGGCGAGTGGATGATAACTTCACCATTAATAAATTCTGCCTTCTGATCTTCTTTTACAGTTTCATAAAACTTCTTCCTTTTTTCTTTTTCATCCTCGAGAAAAGATTTCAAACTGTTGAAAATTTTTAAGGCCTGCGGAGATTTTTTTGCAAAATCAATTATTTCGTTCGCATCGGTGTACATAACATTCAATTTATTTTTCAAAGATACAAAATATCAAACTAAAAAATTATTTAGTATCTTTCAATTCATTTTCTGCCAATAAATGGCAGAAAATGAATTGAAAG
>CAYNDN010000681.1:0-2803 GCA_964395075.1 uncultured Lentimicrobiaceae bacterium
ATCCAGATACCTGCACCATATCCACTGTGCCATCTGTCGGACTTTTCCCCTTCTAACCAAACACGCCCAATATCGTGGAAACCGAGTAATCCAAAGTTTCCATTAATGAGATAGGTATTCAAATGGAATAGTTTTATGCGCAATTCTGAGTTTTGATAAAATGCTGCATCTCCGGCAAATCGGTTGGCCCGGAAGCCGCGCAGGTTAGATTTATCACCAAGGCCCTGAGCCCAGTAAAATGGGTAGGTTCCCCAGTTTTTGCCACCACCAAAGCGCAAAGCCAGTATCATCCTTGGGTCTTTCCTGAAACTCAAAAACAAACTTAAGTCTGATGAAATCTCAGTGAAGTTACCCGAGTAACTGTTTAGCCCAAACATGCGTCTGGCAGAAACATTCCAGTGAATTCCCCTTGTGGGAAAATCTTTATCATCGCGAGTGTCGTAGCTGGCCCGGGCAGTTATACCGGCCACATACTGATCCAGAAAAATCTCCTCGGTAAGCCCGTTTTTCTCCAAATCATCTATAAACCGGCCTTCTGTTCTTTCTACTTTTCCATAAATGAATGCACCGCCCAGATAAGCCTCCAGGTTATTATTGATTGTTTTTCTGAGCCACGGGCGGAAAGTTCCGTAATGATACCTCACGCGGTAATACTCCCAATCAAGTGCCCCGTCCAAATCAGCATCGTTCACTGTTTCGTTGCCAAGGCCATAAAAGTTTCCAACAACATTTGGAGCAGACATATCGGCATCAATTATCAGGTCGAGGCTGCGGATAAATGAGGAAACCAGTCCGGAATACCGGATATTAAAAGCATCAGTTTCGTAGGCATAATTTCCTAAGATACGATGAAATGTAGAATCTCTGAAATTGAAACGTTTTATGAAGGCCCCACCACCTATAAAAACCCCATCATCGATGGAATAACCAAAGTATGCCTGGGGCATTACTACGTTGTATTTGAATTGCTCCCGGTCATATTTGTTTACACCCTTTCGGTTGGAGATCAGGTTTTTAGTTTCGTGGCTGCTGACGAGCACATTGTCTTTGTCTTTTTTGTCATACACAATTGTTTTCTTACTCAATCCCCTAACACGCGAATTATCAATAATGGTGTCTTTGCCTTTTCCGCCCACAACCCGAACTTTCAATCCTTTTTTAACATCACCGCTGATCACAAATTTGTCTTTGTCTTTTCTGCCGTAAACCCTGATCTCTTTGGTTTCGTTGTGATTAAAAGTGCGTTGATAAAAGATGTCTTTCTTTTTGCCTTTTTTCTGGCTGAGTTCCCAAACGGTCACCCGCGTTTCATTATCATTCAGCCTTTCTATCTTAAATAAATCCCGGTCGTCGGTTCCGGGGATATCAACAGTTTTAGCCAGAAACAGATACTGCTCATCAGCAAAATCAACAATGTTATCGCGCCTTGCTTTTAATATCGAGATGGTTTTTTCGCCGGATATATCAAAAATACTTTTGGGCAGGCCGGAAGTGATGGCTTCTTCAATAACCTCATCCGTAATATCGTTCTGCATTTTTTTAGCAGCCTTGCTCCAGTCCTCCCTGGTGGTTTCGTTCAGGAAGCTGCGATCGAAATAGCGGGCATTAAAGTTAAAACCCGGGATAAATTTTGTTTCCGGCCTGAAGCCTTGAAATTTGGGCTGCATCCATTTGCGGCGCACCAACCAGTTTACGGGGCCTTCAGAAATAAAATAGGTCTGGTCGCGGTCGCGTGGGATAGGCCTGTAAATGGTTAGGTCATCCTCATCAAATTCTGCCCAGCGCCATTGATCGTCGTGGCGGTCCCAATCTGCAATTATCATATCAAGCAACCTGGCTCTCAATACCGATTGTTGATCTACCTTGTGGTCGTGTTTATTTTCCAGCTTTTTCAGAACTTTTGCTGTGGATTCCACCTCTTCAGGCCTGCCAAAACTGGCCACATCAGTGCGATTGCCGGCTGGCCGTTCTTCGTACAAATACAACTTATTGGCCATCTCCTTACGGTAAATCCCCAGAGTCGGATCGTCGGGCACATACACGATTTGCGGGTTTGTGTGATAAACTCCGGCAGCATCTGCCAAAATCGGTACAGTGAGCGCTCCATAGGGATGCGATTGAGAGATGCCATCCTGAACGATATCTACAGCCACAGTGCCGTGCAATTCATCAGGCAAAGCACCTTCCACATATTTTTCGATGCTCCGCAAAACATACTGGCGTTCATCTGCGGCTTCCAGTCTCACCGATTTGGTTTGCTGGCCGCCACCACGTTTCAGAATCTTCAGCCCGCCATGCTCCTCCTCAATATCGAAAACATCAAACTTAACTTCAGTGTCCCATTCTTTGCGGTAGTTTTCGCTTTTCAGAAACATTCTGAAATTCCCAATGCTATACTGGTCGCTGGCAACCCTGGTAACTGTGCTATCCGTATAATTTGCTCTATTTTCAAAAAGTTCCGGTTTTTGCGGTTCTATAATTTTGTTGTAAAGCTTTGTGCTGAAAATTACTTCACCGGCAGGTTTTCCTGTTACAGGACGAATAAACTCCAATTCGACGTCACCATTTTTATAAAAATTCAGTTTAGCTATACCTTCTGATTTGAATGCGAAATCATTTTTTTTGTGCCTGGCAGTATAATCTTTATTTGTTGCCCCGCCACTCACCACATGATGCAGCCCATTCATGAAAGTGTATTGCAGATTGTAATCATGAGCTGATATATAGGTGATGTTGTCGTAACCGTTGAAAATGGTTGTGAGGGCTTTGCGCAAATCCTTGTATTCAGGGTGGGAAAGGTCCT
>CAYNDN010000682.1:0-2800 GCA_964395075.1 uncultured Lentimicrobiaceae bacterium
AAAAACGCATTTAAAAAGCACCGGTGCCTTGTGCCTGCTGATGCCTTTTATGAATGGAAAAGATTTGAAAAAAGCAAGGAAAAAATTCCTTACCGGATTTTTCTAAAGGATCAGCCCCTGTTTTCGATTGCCGGAATATGGGAGGTCTGGAAATCACCGGAAGGTGAATATATCCGGTCATTTTCGATTATTACCATCTCGCCAAATGAACTGATGGCCGAAATCCATGACAGGATGCCTGTGATACTTTCAAAAGAGGATGAAAAAACCTGGCTGGAATCGAACAATCAGGATGAACTTCTAAGCTTGATCAGACCCTATCCGGCATCGGAAATGGATGCCTACAGGATTTCGAGCCTGGTTAATTCGCCCCGAAACAATGTTAAAGATATCATTGAGCGGGTTGAGCATTAGATTTCTTTTCTCTGTTCAACTCCTTCATATACTTTTCATTTAACCTGCCTTCTTTACGGATTTGGCGTTCCATTTCACGCTTTCTCCTCTTTTCCTTGCGTTCTTCATTCCCACCCCGAATTGTTGAATTTACGCCACTTAACGTTGATTTGGTCAGGTAATTAAAAAACGACCGCTTTTTATCCCTACTGAAATAGATATCACCTTCTCTTCTAAATATCAAGTATTTAGGATTGTTGCGCCGCACCACAAATGTGTTGGCAATAAAGGAAGCTAACGATTCACCAAATCCCTTCATGCGAAGTGTTTTTTTATCAATCAGCCTGATATGCAGCTTTTTGTATTCGAACATCATATTTCCTCTGGCCACATCGTCATCTGCTTCATAATAAAATTCGAGCATCTGGTTTTGGCCATTGGTAACCTTCACAAAGGCAACATGCTCAAGTATTGGGTTAAGATCAGTCAGGTTGAAATTATTCAAAACACCATTAGCCCTGTAAAAATCGTTGTGATGGCTCAAATCAAATTCAAGATTCAAATCAAGGCCTGCCGTACCCATCAACCTGGCAGAAGCATTAAAGCGCATAAATCGATTATGGTTGACCCGGGCTGTATCGTTGGTGATATTTCTGCCCTGGATATTGATATCAGAAAACCAAATCTCACCGGGTTTGAGCGCAGGCGGAACGAATTCGCGGTATTTAAAATATGACTCGCGAATATTTATCGTATCTATCCGCAGCGAAAAACCAAGATTACTGAGTGCTGTTGCCGGCAATTTTGGGAAATGATCATTGGGTAAAGGATACAATTTGCTTCTGTAATCATTACCACGGAGGCCATCTACCTCGGCCTTGCCAACATACAGGTTGCGGTTTTGTATGAACTCAAGCAAATGAAACTGCTTTAGCTTAAGACTGTCGAAAACAAATTCAACCCGGTCGCTTTGCACTCCAATCCTCGCAGCATAAGCTGAATCACCAAAATTTGGATGCAAAAATCCGCTATCTATTTTTAATATGGCATTGTCGCTTCTGAACCGGATTGATGATGCACCAAAATCATATAAACTATCAGCACTGGTTTCCCTGAAATTGTGGATGGTAAAGTCTAAATCGTCAGAATAAAAAAACCGGTCTCCAAAAATGCGGTTTGAAGAATCGATCAGGATATGTTTGAGCCTGAAGTCGATTTGTTCAAAAAGATACGCCCCTTTTTGTTGTTGGTTATCTTTTGTGATTTTCAATTTCAGCCTGTTCAACCGGATATCCCTGGCCTTCATTTCATGAAAATGTCCGGATATCATCCCATATAAATCCAAAGGTTTATATCCTGACGAATCGCTTTCAATCGGTTTTCTTTCCTGGTTAAAAACCAGATCGGGTCTGTCTATTTCGAGCAAATCAAGGTTGATACGCTTTCCAACCAACAATTTAAAATAGTCGATACCGCTTGACGAAATTGATCCAAAATCCAATGCTGCATCCTGACCTTTATGTGCATCTTCTTTTAAAAAATAACGTATCGATGCTATTGAGAAGGATTTCCCTGAAGTTGACAGGTCGAAATTTTCAAGTGTTAAACGGTCTTCATTTCCTGACAACCTTGTGATGGTATCGATAGCAATTTGTATATCGGAGGCAAACAACAGGTTCTCATCAGTCATCAATGTTTTTTCATCCACATCAAAATCAAAAACCGAAAGATCAGCTCCTTCTATTGCAATGGTTTGTGTGGCCGAATCGCTGGCTGATTCCATCAAAAAATCAACATCCGAAACCATGATAGTATCAAAATGCAGGGCCGAAAATTGTTTCAATAGTTCTGATTTCAAAACCTTCGGATCAAAATCGTGAAATGAGGGAGTCTTGCCAGGGCTCATAGTATTTTTAATGTTGATTTGTGGTTTATCAACAATAAGCCTGCTGGCAAAAACGGTATTATAATGATAAAAATCCAATAATGGAATCTGGTTTACCAACACCAAAGGAACATGAGCCTCAAAATCATCTTCAGTATTTTGATTTTTTAATGCTGCCATCGAAAGCTGCTCAATCCTGATTAAGGAGTCGGCAGAAGAAAGGTTGGCATGATCAATAAAAACTGCCTGATTTGTTCCGGCAAAAGGAAATGAAACACCTTGCAGAGTAGCATAAATATTTGTGAAGAGGGGTTTTGCGGCAGGGGGTTTTATGTTATCCAAAACAATATCAAACCGGTTTACATCATAAGTAGCCCTTTCATTTACATCATCGATAAACCTGAACTGTCCATCCGTAAGCCGGACCCTGCCAAAAAAATAATCCGCGACCGGTTTATCTTCATCTGAGGTAAAATCCATCTGATGATCGTTTCTTAAAAGGGTAACATGCGGTGCAGCCAC
>CAYNDN010000683.1:0-1919 GCA_964395075.1 uncultured Lentimicrobiaceae bacterium
CTGAATTAGTTCTGCTCTTTTCCAGCAAGGTGTGGTTTTTCAATTGCAATAGTTATCTCCTGCTTTGCAAATTGAATGATTCAGGAATAAAACAATGCAAAAACAAATCTTTTATGCTTGCAAAAGAAAAAGCAATGGTTTCTGAATATCACGAAACCGACCAGCCTCTGGAAACTGCCGCAAAAGTGGATTTCTGTATGGAGCATTATCGGCCCTACATCAGGCACGATTTTAACCTGCAGCAACTCTCGGTAATTACCAATATTCCGGTTTCCAATCTTGAAATGTATTACAGCCAATCCCCACATTCATTCGATCAAAACCTTGATGAGTGGAGAATAAAACATGCTAAGAACCTGATGAATAAGGAAAATACGCTGAATCTGGAAATTAAAACCATTGGATCGCTGTCTGGCTTTTCATCAGTAAAAAAGTTTACCGAAGCCTTTACAAGCATCGAAGGCATTTCTCCAGAAATTTTTCTATCACAAATAAACAAATCAAAATGAAAAACAAAACAAACAGCATCAGCATTGCCGCATTGTTATTTTTTGGCATCGTGCTTTCGTTAAATCTGAAAGCCACTGTAATTTTTGTAAACAGCACCGCCTCCGGCAGCAACAACGGCACAAGCTGGACAGATGCCTACACATCTTTTCAGTCAGCACTTGATGCCGCCGTTTCGGGTGATGAAATCTGGGTGGCTAAAGGAACGTACAAACCAAGCTCCGATAATAGTTTGGGTGGTGGTACCAGGTATTACCATTTTAAACTTAGGACCGGTGTAGATGTCTATGGCGGTTTTGCAGGAACAGAAAGCAGTACTGAGGAAAGAGAAAATTATGGACAGGGCGAAGCCAACGAAACCATTTTCAGCGGCGACTTAAACGGCGATGATGTTGGTTTTACCAATAATACGGAAAACTGTTATCATGTTATTTACAATCACACTTCAATAAGCAATACATATTTTGATGGTGTTACAGTTTCCGGCGGTAATGCAAATGGTTCCGGCGATCATGCGAAGGGAGGCGGTATGTTTAACGCCTCTAATTCAAAACCATTGTTGAATCGTGTTATTTTTTCAGGCAACTCTGCTGAATATGGCGGCGGAATGTACAGTTATAGTAATTATCTGACTCACACCAATGTTTCGTATAAAAACAACATTGCGGATTATGGTGGTGGAATTTGTATCCAGGGGTCTATTACAGACATAAAATTTCATAATTGCGTTATCTCGGGTAACAAGGCCAATAATGATGGTGGTGGAGTTTTTATTGAAGGAGCCAGGTTTCTTCCGATCAATACGACTATTTCCGGTAATCATGCTGATGGAAACGGAGGGGGAATATATGTTAATAATAGTTTTGGGCCACAATCTGACATAAGGAATTCAATTCTGTGGGGAAATACTGCAAGCATTAGCGGAGCACAAGTTTATAATGCCGGTTCAAACCATCCAAATATTTACAATTGTGATGTACAAGGTGGCTCTACCGGTATTGGTGGATCGTATTCAGGTATTTATCAAAACAATATCGATGCTGACCCGTATTTTGTAACTGATGTCCCTTCTCCTGCCCCAAGTGCAGGAGGTGATTTACATCTTTTAAATGATTATCCCACGAATAGTTCCCCCTGCTTTGAAGCAGGAAATAATGATTATTTAGAATATGGCCCAACTACCGATTTTGATGGTGAAAACCGCATCCAGGTTGAGCATGTTGATATGGGAGCTTACGAAGGCGGAAATTATTCAACATCGCCCATCATTTATGTTGATATAAATGCTACTGGAAACAATGATGGGATTACCTGGGCGAATGCTTTTACTGATTTACAGTGGGCATTGATGATTGCCCGCACATGTCCGGGCTTTACTACCATTAATGTGGCTGCCGGCACCTATTTACCTA
>CAYNDN010000683.1:1929-2796 GCA_964395075.1 uncultured Lentimicrobiaceae bacterium
CCTACCGCCGGCACCGACCGGGCAATCTCATTTGCAATGGTTAACGGCATTTCAATACTTGGTGGTTATCCTACCGGCGGAGGTACCCGCGATTGGGAAACCAACGAAACCATTCTGAGCGGCGATTTAAGCGGTAATGACGATTTTGACATAACCTATTTTTGGGGGACATACAACTTCGCCTATTTAAACGGTACCGGCGACGACAACAGCTACCACGTGGTATATAATGACAGTACATTGACTCAAACCGGGATATTAGACGGATTTACTATCAGGGGAGGAAATGCTTTTTATGAGGATAATGGTACTGTTTATATTATGAATGGAGGAGGGATGTACAACAACCAGGCTTCTCCGACAATAAACAACTGCATGTTTATAAACAATGCCGCTTATTTTTATGGTGCCGGGATGTATAATTATACAGGTTCACCGGTGATTACAAATAGTGTGTTTTTCGAAAACTTTTCTAATAAAGGATTCGGTGCCGGAGTAAGTTCCAGTTATGGCATTTCTACAACGGTCTCCGGATGCGTATTCTCGGGCAACCGCACAGCGGAAAGTGCTGCAGGATTATCTGTCGGACACAGTTCTCTTATTTTAAGCAATAGCACTTTTCCCAACAATCTTGCAATGGATTCACCTTATTATAGTGGTTCGAATTTAGGTGGTGCAATAATGATTTGGAATAGTACTACTTCTTCTACAATAAGCAATTGTAGTTTTACGGACAACGAAGCCCTAAGGGGCGGTGCAGTATATCTCTCTGATAGCCCCCATGGAGTGAAAATAACCAATTGTATTTTTACCGGTAACCATGCTTTGAATGGAGGTGCAATAGCATTCTATCAAAATACCCAAAAC
>CAYNDN010000684.1:0-2793 GCA_964395075.1 uncultured Lentimicrobiaceae bacterium
GGCGGTTAATCCACCAACAGTGCCGAGAGCAAGCGGAACGGTTAGGCTGTATTTAAACTTACCATTGGATATTTCAACATCGGTTAATGAGCGGTATTTGCCATCGCGGGCTGCAAAAGTGTGTCCGCCGGCTTCAATGGCACGAAAGTCGTTTCCAGTGGCCAATGCCACTGCATCAATCCCGTTAAAGATACCTTTGTTATGTGTGGCAGCACGGTGGGGGTCAACTTTTGCAATCTGAACGGCTTTTTCGAATTTCCATGCAAAATCCTCCGGATCGTCAATTTCACCATCCTTTCTCAGGCATTCAACTGAACATTCCACATGTGTTTTAACAAGGCACTCCGGTGTATAGTTGGACAGGATTGCCATGATAATCCGGCAATTGCGTTCTTCGCCATCGTAGTGCTCGTTTTCTTCAAAATGACTTTTCAGGATATCTGCAAAATCCTCGAGGCAGGAGTTGATAAAATTCGCCCCCATGGCATCCACCGTTTCAAAGGTGGCTTTTAGCTGAAAGTAATTATCGATTTCATCGGTCATGTCCACCAACTCAATATCAAGGATACCTCCGCCGCGTTTTTCCATATTTTCGGTGTGGTGCCGTGTGCCAATTAGCAGTTCCTGCTTGAGGAGTGGAAACAACGCCTGTAATTTTTCCACTTCACCTTTCCAGATAAAATGAACCTGCCCTACTTTTGATGTGGAAATCACCTCGCTGATAAAACCACTTTTTCCGGCCCAGAATTTGGCACCATTGGAGGCTGCTGCAACCACAGAGCTTTCTTCGATGACCATGGGGACCAGGTAAATTTTACCGTTGATATTAAAATTGGGAGCAACTCCATAGGGAAAATAGAAATTGGATATGGTATTTTCACTGAATTCGTCGAATAACTTTTGTTTGGAAGGATCTTCGTGCCAAAAACTTTTGAGTGATTCAATCACCTCCTCGGCATTGCCAAACCTGCTGGCTACAAGCTCAAGCTTGGCATTTTTGTTCATTTTTGAAAACCCCGAGATAATTTCTTTATGATTCATTTCTAAAAAATTTCGTGCAAAAATAGTTTTTTGAAATAAGCTTTCAGGGATTAAACAGGTATAATATTGGAATGTTTAATATTATTGATAAAATATTAAACATTTTGGAAAAGATTTTCAAAGGAAACTTTCTTCTCAAATTCAGGTTATTCTTTTCTCCTGGAGGCAAACTCATCCATCATAAAACTTAATTGACACAGTGCGTAAAGGGGTAAATTAACCATCCAATTCTGTTCACGATAATCCGCCATCGATGTACGGATACAAAGCACAGGTTGGTATTTATCATTATAAACTTTCAGGCTTTTGGCTTGCAGGTTTTCTTCAGCTTTAACTTCAAGTGGAAAGTTATTTCCCTTAAACTGAATTACAAAATCCACTTCAGCTTTTGAACTATTTGAAGTCCAGTACCTGACTACAAAATTATCATAGCTTATCAACTGCTGTAAGACATATTGCTCTGTGAGTGCCCCTTTAAACTCATTGAAAATTTTGTTCCCTTCCAGGATTGTTTTTTGATCTATATCACCCATGGCTGCTAATAACCCAACATCCACCAAAAATAACTTAAATGCACTTTGATCCTCGTAGGCCTTAAGCGGCATCCCTGGCTTTGATATACGGTTTACCTTTTCAATCTGACCGCAATCGGTGAGCCAATTAAGTGCTAACTCATAATCCCTTGCCCTTGACCCCTCTTTGATCAAACCATAAATAAATTTTCGATTATCTTTTGCTAACTGCGATGGGATGGAATTCCAAATCATTCGGATACGTGGAACAGTTGAAACAGGAGCATGCTTTGAGAAATCCTGATCGTAAGCATTAAGAATTTGTTTCTGGGTTTTACGTACCTGGATAAAATCTGAATTATCGCGATACTCCATAACTACCTCAGGCATACCGCCAACAAAGTAATACTGTCTTAAAAGATCAATAAATTTAGATTTATACGCTGTTATTAGCTTCCAATCTGAAGATTTCAATAATTCAAGTAAAGCATCTTGATCCATGGCTTCAAGAAATTCGGAGATGTTTAATGGATACAAATCCAGAAACTCCACTTTTCCAACAGGAAAGGAAATATTGGAATGTAGCGCCAGCCCAAGCAAAGATCCTGCTGCAATTATATGATATTGCGGAGCATCTTCATAAAAATATTTGAGAGCAGTAATTGCTTTTGGAACTTCCTGAATTTCATCTAAAATGATAAGGGTATTATTGGCAGTAATTGTTAGGCCAGTCTCTATCTGCAAGGCAAGTATTATTCGGGATACTTCAAAATCTTCATCAAAAATTCCTTTAAGTCGTGTATTTTTTTCGAAATTAAAATAAACGGTCTGATCGAAATTTGCTTTTCCAAATTCCTTCATCAACCATGTTTTACCTACCTGCCTGGCTCCTCTAAGAATTAGTGGCTTTCGCCTGGGCGAATTTTTCCAGGCCAATAAGTCATTTGATTTTTGCCTCTTCATCTTTTAGTATTTTGTGCAAAAATACATTTTTTGGAAGGACTTTTTGTAGATTTTTACATTTTTCAGAAGGACTTTTTGCAGATTATTACATTTTTTCGAAGGACTTTTTACCCATTACTACATTTTTTCGAAGGACTTTGGATTATTTCTTCTTTATTTCAATAACCTTCAAAGCCTCTTTTTTACTCAATGGCTTCAAATCATGGGATTCAACGAAATCAATAACAGCCTGCGGATCGGTTTTGGAATACTCCCGCAAAATCCAGCCAATGGCTTT
>CAYNDN010000685.1:0-2790 GCA_964395075.1 uncultured Lentimicrobiaceae bacterium
ATTCGGCAGTAAGGTTCTGTGTTGTATCCAGGTTGAGTTTTTTACGGATGCGATGCCTGGCGATCTCGATGGATTTATCCGAAATACTGAGCATGACGGCAATTTCTTTGGTGGTCATGTTCAGACTGATGAGGGCGCATATCTGGAGTTCGCGTGGAGTAAGCGCAGGACAGGCTTTGGATAGCTTAGGGTAAAAATCAGGGTGTAGTTCATTGCAGGCGTTCAGTACCTCAGTGACGGGGTTGTGCCCATTGGCACGGTCGATTTGCTGTAAAATCAGGTCGAGGGCTGCCTTGTCCTGTTTTCTGCCAAAGCGCAGGCTGAGGCTGTTTAACTTATCCCTGATCTCATGAAAGGTGTGGATGAGCCTGCTGTAGGAAATGGCCTGATGCACAATTTCCTGTTCTTTCAGTTTGCGGGCAAGTTTGTTTTTCTCAACTTCCTGATGTTGAAGTGCTATCTCATTTTCGCTATGTTTTATTTGCAGCTTTTGTTTTTCTATTCTTGTTAGAGCAAGCTCGTTGGAGAGGCGCAGTTGTTTTTGTTTTTTAGTGATTACATAATAAATGGTGGAGCCAACGGATAAAAGCAAAAGACTCAATACAATCCAAAAACGCAGGCTTATCTTTTGAATTTTATTTCTGTTTTTGAGCAATTCGATCTGTTTTTCTTTTTCTTGCTTATGATAAAACGCTTCGGTATCCAGCATAAACTTTCGCATTTCTTCCTCTGACAGGCTGTCGCGAAGAGTTTTGTATTCACTGAGGTAATTTCTGTTTTCGGTATAGTAATTTTGAGCAGCAAGCATACTTAGTGCGTATAGTGTTTCGATGCGAAGGCTGAGCAGATGATCGCCGGTGTTCATTTCCAAAGCACTGTTGAGGTATTCGTGCGCCTTTGTTATATTCCCTGCCAATCTTTCATTTTCAGCTATCTGGATCAAACTTCTAATCATTCCTTCAGTGATTTGATTGGTATCACAAAACTGATAGATATGCCTAAGCAGGCTGTTACTTTCGCTATAATTGCCTTTTAGCGTTTTAGCTTTCGCCAGATTGAACTCGCTGATGATTTCTCCCATTGGGTTTTGCAGCTCTTGTGAAATCAGGATGGCTTCGTGGTAATAATAAAATGCAGAATCAAGTTGCTGCGTATTGGCAAATCCTATCCCAAGCGAATTATAGTTTTGCGAAAGGTTGTATAAATTCCCTGTGGAATCATTAATTTGAATGGCTTTTCTAAGATAGTCCCTGGCTTTTTGATACAGCTCCTGATCATTGAAAACAGCAGCAATATTTCCCAGCATGATGGACTGATTCACCACGTCGTTCTCTTGTTTAAAAATATCCAGAGCTTTCAGGTAAAATGCTATGGCTGAATCGGACCTGGCCATGAGTGAGTTGACGAGCCCCAATCCGGCATAGTTGGCTGCAGCCTGATTGGTGCGATTATTCCTGTTATTGAGTTCCAAAGCTTCCCTGAAAGTTTTTTCAGCCAAACGATATTTATTTTGCTCGATCAGGCTGTTACCATTTAGCTGAAGCGCAAAAGCAATTTTTTCAGGATTTTCGGTTTCGTAGGCAAGATAGAGGGTTTTTTGATAATACAAAGCAGCAGAATCCGGCTGAAAGAGCCTTTCAAAAGCAAGGGCAGCATTGGTGTAAGCGCGAAAAACTATTTCTTTATCGTGGATTTGCCCTTTAAAAGTCAGCACCTTTTGCGCCAGGAAGAGTGCGCTGTCGGGATTCCGGTCTTCGAGGGATTCATCATAAGCTTTGTTAAAGGCACGGATTACTTCCTCTTGTTGGGGAGAAGGGAAGTCCGGCACTGAACAATTACCAAATATCAGGGCACTCAATATCCATAAAAGAAGTTGCTTTCGCATTTCTGCCATTCATTTTTTAAATGGCAAATTTAACAAATCAGGCTGAATGGGATTTGGAAACTTTCAATCCATTTCCTGTTGTTTTCTAAAATCCCACACCTTCTTCCCGCCATAAGCTGCACCCAGTGCCAGCAAAATGCATAAGCCGCCTGCAATGGGTGCACCACCGCCAACGGGGGTGTTGCCGCTGCCGGGATCGCCGCCGCCGTTGGGTGGGGGAGGGGTTTGGGCGGAGAGGTTGATGGTTAATAGTGTAATCGTGATTAGTGTTGCTGATAAATTGATGAGTGTTTTCATGATATTGTTTGTTTTTTTTTGGAATGTTGAGACGCACAGCCGTGCGTCTTTACATACCGGTTATTATTATGTTTATCGTAGTTGTTAAGCGCTTCGCTCTCTTGAACCCCGACAGGGTTTCAAACCCTGTCGGGGTTGGGAAGCCAATAATTATTTTATAAACACCTTCTTTGTTTTAATTTCCTGCCCGTTTTGTACTGTTACCAAATAAACTCCGGTTTGCAGGTTTACCGGAACGGAAACCAATTCATCGGCGGGGATTTGCTGTTGTAAAATGATGCGGCCTGTTATTTCTGTAACCGTCATAGACGGACGTCCGTCCGTCTCTACAGCGGTTACATTTTTAACGTAAATCTGCCCATCGGCGGCATAAATCAATATATTGCTTTCGCTGATGGGATTTTCCTGGATGCCCACCGCATTTAAATGCAGTTTAAAACGCTTTTCATCATCGGTGATATCCCAGGCAAATTCGTAAGTGCCTTTGGTGAGGTCGTGCATAGTGTTGGTTTTGGTGTCTTCGAGGGTGGTTTTGCTGATGCCTTCGATTTCCTTGAGGCTGATGCTGTAGAAGCCGGCCTCATCGTTGGTGAAGCCGAGCTGGATGG
>CAYNDN010000686.1:0-2789 GCA_964395075.1 uncultured Lentimicrobiaceae bacterium
AATAATATGGGGGCTATGATTGAACTCTACAATTATCAGATAGAACAAAGCATTTTTACCCCAAAAAATAATAACCCAAAAAAAATTAGTTGGGATAGCACTTTAATAAAAGATTTAGAGAAGGGCCGCAAAGGAAAGTTCTCTCTTAATAGTATTGTTATCGCCTGCTATAGGCCTTTTTGTAAACAATGGCAGTATTACGACAGAATGTTTAATAATAGCATTCATTTAATGAATAAGGTTTTCCCTGAAAAAGATACACCCAATAAAGTCATTGCTGTAAGTGGAACTGGATCCAAAGAGTTTTCATGTCTCTTGATGGACTTGGTTCCCTGTCTAGACTCTATTGAGAAAGGCCAGTGCTTCCCATTAAAACTCTATGAGAAGAAGGATGCAGAAGCAGCAAAGCAAACTAACTTGTTAGCATCCAGTACAGTTAATGAATACACCGTCAAAGATGGCATTACCGATGCCGCATTGCAGTACTTCCGTGCGGCTTACCCAAATGAGGATATTTATAAAGAGGATATTTTCTATTACATCTACGGGCTGCTGCATTCTGAAGAATACCGCGAAAAATATGCGGATAACCTCAGCCGAGAGCTGCCGCGCATCCCATGCGTAAAAACCGCCGCAGCCTTCTGGGGTTTTGTAGAGGCAGGGCGTAAACTGGGTGATCTGCATGTAAACTATGAGACGGTTGAACCTTACCCCGTCACCCTTGAAAGCACCGCCAAAACCGATGCGGACTATTACGTCAAAAAAATGAAGTTTGGCGGCAAAGGCCGGGATAAAGATAAATCCATCATTATCTATAACGATAAAATCAAGCTGAAGGACATTCCCCTTGAAGCCTATGACTATGTGGTTAACGGCAAACCCGCCATTGAATGGGTCATGGAACGCCAGGGCGTCAAAACCGATAAAGCCAGCGGCATCGTCAACGACGCCAACGACTACGCCCTTGAAACCATGAACGATGCCCAATATCCCCTAAAACTCCTCCAAAGCGTCATCACCGTCAGCCTGGAGACCATGAAAATAGTAAACAATCTGCCCAAGCTGGAGCTGCCTGAGGAAAAACAAAGCCAGAAGGTTGCAAGTTAAGGAGAAAAGGCAGTTGAGGAACCAATACTCGAGGTTTTGCCAATGAATACCGAGCAGCGCAATGCTGTGGAAGCGGCATTATCTCGTCCTGTAACAATTATTACCGGGCCACCCGGGACTGGGAAATCTCAGGTGGTGACGAATCTTTTGGTCAACGCCGCATGGGCTGGCAAGCGGGTGCTGTTTGCAAGTAAGAGCATCAACGCTCGTGACTTCCCTGATGCAGGCGGCGCTTTCAAAAGTAAATACTGCGCATCCCGGGCCTCATAAGCCTTTTCTTGCATTTCACGCATGCCGAGGGCATTGTTTTTTGTGCTACCCCCCGTTTGGGCATAATGTGCTTTAATGAAATCAACCATTTTCTACTCATTTCAATTTATTAACTTTTGGTACAGTCGCAAGGACGTCCATCAGTGGCTCATTGATATAATAATTGTATTTACCCACGCGCTCTTTACGCAAAAACCCATGTTCTGCAAGGGTGTCCAGATACTTTGTGGCTGTGATGCGTGTTTTTCCGATATCTTTTTCCAGGTATTCAATTTTTGTGTAGGGGTGCCTGAATAGGTTATTAAGCAGGTCCTGGCTGTAAATTTTTGGCAATTCTTCTCTAATGCGGGATTTGTAATCCATCATCATAGCTTTAATGCCCTTTACCGTTTCAATGGTTTGTTGAGCTGTCTGCTCAACCCCCTCCAGCATATACAGCAACCATGGCGCATAATTTCCTGTATCTCTCACTTCTTGTAGCAGGCGGTAGTAATCTTCCTTATTCTGGATAATAAAACGGCTGAGGTAAAGAACAGGCACTTGCAGCAAACCCTGCTGGTATAAATAAAGAATGCAAACAATCCGCCCTGTGCGGCCATTACCATCGTAAAAAGGGTGGATGCTCTCAAATTGGTGATGAATAACCGCCATTTTAATGAGGGGATCCAGTTGACATAAATCATCATTGTTGATGTAAGCCTCGAGGTTTTTCATCAGCTTTAAAATTTCGCTATGTTCCTGAGGTGGTGTGTAGACGGTTTCGCCCGTGCGGCTGTTTTTCAACGCCGTACCGGTGAGTTTTCTGAATTCAGCGTTGTTTTGCTCCAATATCTGCTGGATTTTAATCATGTGGTTGCTTGTAATAACATCCGTTTTTTTAACAAGATCAACCCCCTCACGCAATGCCGCCGCATAGCGGCTGACTTCTTTTGCAGCTGGCTCAGCGAGAGCCTCATCAAAAAGCTCTGCCTTAAAAATCTCGTCTTGTGTGGTGATGATGTTTTCCACAGCGGAACTGTCCTGAGCCTCTTGCAGGCTTAGCGTATTCAACAGAATGCTTTCATTAGGGATGGTGGCGACCACACCTTTAAGTTCTGCAAGGTAGCGGTGTGCTGAAACCAGTTTTTTAAGAACGGGCTTTGTTTCAAGCTCATCCTTCAGGGGGAGGTAAGGTGGGGTATAGTTACTAATAATTTCCGTCCTTTTTTATACATGACACATTTTTCATATATAAAAATAGCACAAATTTATACATGAGGAACTGAATATGTATAAAAAATTGTGTTTTTTTATACATGAGGCGTCTTTAGTGAGCCGCCTTTTAAACTTTTTGCCTACGGTGGCAGTTGTCTAGTATCCCCTAAAGTCTCAAACGAAGTGCAACACTATAGTAAGGTGTTGTTATGGAGAGG
>CAYNDN010000687.1:0-828 GCA_964395075.1 uncultured Lentimicrobiaceae bacterium
TCAACGAAAGGCGATTGGGTTGAAATCAGATTGTATTCCGATGACAACCGGTATATTCATAAAGACCTGATTTATTTCCTCAAGGAATTTGTGCATGGCCATAATATGCGCTTGCCCGAAACTGAAAACAAAACCCATCAGTTTTACAACGATATTAAATTCGCTAAACTAAATGCAAAGCAAGAGGCAGATGAACTGATCCCTGCTTCGATAAGCAAGGATTATCATGATAACTATTATAAAATTTGCATGGACAAAAAGATACATGAAATATTTGAACTGTACGGACAGCAAACAGCCATGTATCCGGAACTGATGAAACTCGCCGGCGAGAAAGGCTGGTAAATAATATCCCGGTTCCTCAATGAAACCGGGATTGTCTTATGCCTTATTTGGCACTGCTTTCGCCTTAAAAATCGCTGATGTGATCACCTCGATGAGCAGTCCGTAAATTGCTCCCATAACAACCGTTGAAACAAACATCATGATGGGAGTGAAATCCGGATTTTCAGGTGCCATCAATCCGCTGTAAGCCAATGGCAAACTAAAAAGTGTACCAAGCACAATTCCATGAATGGCCCAGTGGCCAAAGTTGAAACGGCTCAGCCCAATGGCAAAACCCATCAGAATGCGGCTCGAAATAATTTGAGCTGCTACGGGATAAGGCAATTCACCTTCGCCCATTGAGGCAAAGGAATAACATACCAAACCAAATAAAAGGCCACTCAAGGTGGCAACGATCAATCGTTTTACAGGCTTCATAGTCTCTTTAATTTGATGAATATTCAGAATTATCTGTTCACAAATTTATAATAATGTAAGTGAAAA
>CAYNDN010000687.1:838-2781 GCA_964395075.1 uncultured Lentimicrobiaceae bacterium
AAGGAGGCTGCCCAAATATTGGACAGCCTCCATTAAAATATATGAATCTGCTCTGCTATTTTTCGTTGTAAACGTGAACATCTGTTTGTGGGAAAGGAATAGAAACGCCGTTTTTGTCGAAGGCTTTTTTCACATTCTCTGTCATATCAAAAAATACTCCCCAGTAGTCGGCTGCATTTACCCATGTGCGAACCACAAAATTTACTGAGCTGTCGGCCAGTTCGGAAACTGCAACAAAAGGCTCCGGGTCTTTCAAAATTCTTTTATCGTCAGCAATGAGTCCATCAAGAATGCTGCGGGCTTTATCAATATCATCGCTGTAGCCAATGCCAAAGGTGAAGTCAACCCTGCGCTGAGGCTCGGTTGAGAAGTTTGTCATCGGACCGGTTGAAAGCGGGCCGTTGGGGATGATTATGGTTTTATTATCAACAGTTTTCAGGATGGTATTAAAAATCTGAATTTCATTAACGGTACCCATATACCCCTGTGCATCGATAAAATCGCCAACTTTAAAGGGCTTGAATAAAATAAGGATAACACCACCAGCAAAGTTCTGGAGTGTGCCTGAAAGTGCCATACCAACAGCCAAACCAGCTGCAGCAAGTATGGCTACAAAAGAGGTCATTTCAACACCTACCATTTGAACCACACTGATGATCAGCATGATCTTTAACACAATGCCAAGTATCGAACCAAGGAATTTACGAAGTGTTGGCTCCACTTCACGCTTTTCCATTCCGCGTTTGATGCCACCCATGATTAGTTTAATGATCCACAAACCGATGACAAGCGTCACCAGGGCAAGCAGAAGATCTATTGCAAAATCCTGTACCATAGGCAGGATTTCATTCAAATTAAAATTTTCCATAGTAATTCAATATTAAGTTAGTAATGTTTTTATCTGGTTAAAAATTATAAGCCAGACCGATTCCAAAGGTTTGCAGCAACTGCAATTTATCATTTGGTACTGGTTCTTTGCTTCCATTCATAACTTCCCTGTCGATAAATACATCACCAGGCATGTAAGCCATATGTACAAACAGGTTTGCTGAAAGCCAGTCGTTAACCTTGAGGTTAATAAAAGTCTGCCAGTTCATATCCAGAGGCATAGTATCATCAGGAATGTTGTTGTCCTGCAGGTAGTTGTAAAAAAGGTTCAGGCGTGATTCAAGGTTAACATTGGTAAACAGGTCTTTTTTGAAATAGAACTCCACAAAACCACCCAGCTTAACTTTTGATTTTTTTCCGGTTCCTTCATCAATATCTCCATTTGCTAAAGTATCTGCACGGTCAACGCCATAAGCACCAACATCGGCAAGTGCCTGATCGTTTACAAAAACAGCGCGCATGGTGGCCGGAGAGATCAGGATGCTAAAAAAGTCAACAGGCTTGTAAAGCAAACCCGGAGCAACATTCAGATAACCGGGAGCTAAAAATTTAGAAACTACAGTTTCGTCATCCGGGTAATTGTAGCCATTGGCAAACTGAGAGGTAAAATTAATTTGCCCGGAGGCACTCCAGTTTTTCGAAAACTTTTGGTTGAATTGTGAGATCAGTTCAATGAGGTCTTCGTTTTTGCGCAGGTTATCGTAACTTTCGTTTTTAACAACACCATATTTCAGGTTAATTGAGTTGTTGACTGAAAAGTTACCACTGGTGTAGTCAGCAAAATATTTTCCAACTGCGGTAAATGAGTATGAGTTCTCACCACCTGCTGTCCAGTTTGAAAAGCTGGATTGATTGAAGGTTAAGCTTACCAGGCCGCTTCTTTTCCATTTGCTTGTCGTGTCAGCGTTTTGAGCAGAAACCGCTGTAAAAGCTAATAATACTACAAAAAGAATCAATGATTTTTTCATACTGAATTAAATTATAGTTGAACTTCAATTAATTACAAACCAAATAAATATATAAACTTTATGTATATATAAAAAACGGGTGCAAAG
>CAYNDN010000688.1:0-1705 GCA_964395075.1 uncultured Lentimicrobiaceae bacterium
CAGTCCAAACTTAATGTATTCCGCTAATAGGAAAAACCCCCTTTTTGAGAGACTGCATTATTCACAAAGATCACGATCAATTGCCATGTCCTTTAGGCATGGAGCTTAAAAAAATCTAAATCACAATTGTATTTTAAAGAATTAACAATTTTGTAAGTTCCTAAAAATAAACTTCAGCATGCATGCGATCTTCGGGCACTCCCTTTTCTTTGAGAATATCAAAAGCCTCATGTATCATCTTGACGTTTCCACACAGGAAATATTGTGTGGATTTATCCAAATCATTTTCGCGCAGGTAGTCAGTTACCCTGCCCTGGTAGTCGCCTGAGTCATCGCCTGAAGTACATAAAGTTAATCTTGCAGAATCATATTCTGCCTTGTCGTAGGCTTCATTTCCATATCTAACGCCATGAAGCACATGATAATCCAAACCGGGATATGAACGAACGAAACTTCTGAACGGTGCGATACCGGTGCCTGTGGCGACAAGCATTACTTTGCTGTCGGAGATGGTTTTCTGTTCCATGGTAAAAAATCCCATCGGGCCATCCATCTGTAATTCACTGCCCGGCCTGAGCTTTTTTAACCGTTTTGAAACATCGCCATCCAAAACTTCTTTGATCAACACCTCGAAGTATGCATCCTGTTCACCACTGTAAACAGAATATTCCCGGGCATTATTTTCATTTTTAATGCCGAGGATCACATGTTGGCCTGCTCTGAATTTTCTTTCGTTTCTATCAAATCTTAAAACATAAGCCGAATTTGTTATATTTCTTACTCCCTGAACTGTAACGGGTTTTGTTATCGCTTTTGTCATTTTTTTGATCATTCTTTTTAATAACGATTTATTCAAATTGGTTGAATATTTAGTTTAACAGTGCAAAGTAACATTGAGTATTTCGGGATGTTCAAATGATTTGAAAATGTTAATTCATCCAACCAATATTTCATCTACCTGGTATTTTTCAGCTCTTCCATCACAATACACACAATCATGCTGACAGCCACGGTAAATATTCAGACCATGCCTGGCGATAAACCACGAATCAATCCTTTTGTAAGTCCGCAGGATAGATTTGGCTGTTATCTCTTCTATTTCGAGCCAGGGGTTGGCCAACATTAAATCAATATTTTTCAGGCACAAAAGTCTGCTCATCCATGGGCGGACGTACATATCCTTTTGCATCCGGACGCTCGGGTAGTTCGAAAGGCTCGGGAGTTAAATCCTTATATGGAATCATACCGAGCAGGTGATTGATACAATTCAATCTGGCCTTTTTTTTATCATCTGACGGAACAACATACCAGGGCGAAACTTTGGTATCGGTGTAAGCAAACATTTCATCTTTTGCCCGCGAATATTCCACCCACTTCTGTCGGGACTGGACATCCATCGGGCTGAGTTTCCAGCGTTTGGTGGGGTCGTTTATCCTGGCCTGGAAACGGCGTTCCTGTTCTTCTATACTCACCGAAAACCAATATTTAATCATTACAATCCCTGAGCGAATTAGCATTCTTTCAAAATTGGGGCATGACCTGAGAAACTCCCAGTATTCATCTTCGGTACAGAAACCCATTACGCGCTCAACACCTGCACGATTATACCAACTGCGGTCGAACAAAACCATTTCGCCGGCAGCCGGCAGGTGGGGCACATATCTTTGAAAATACCATTGTGTTTTTTCGCGCTCGGTGGGTGTAC
>CAYNDN010000688.1:1715-2775 GCA_964395075.1 uncultured Lentimicrobiaceae bacterium
GGGTGTACCCAATGCAACAACCCGGCAGATTCGGGGATTAAGGCTTTGGATTATGCGTTTTATGGTTCCGCCTTTACCGGCAGCATCGCGGCCTTCAAATATTACGACAACCTTTAAGCCTTTGTGCTTGATCCATTCCTGCAGTTTTACCAGTTCGATCTGCATGTTTCGAAGTTTACTTTCGTAAAATTCATTGTTCAATTTCTTTGAACCATTATTCTTTTTTTCGTTGCCCATACAAAAAAAGTTTTTGCTGTTTACTACATTTTTTTAACGCCGTCACCGGCATCCGAAAGATAAAATTCAGGCTGCAACCCGCTTTTTTTCTGATACTCCTCGCCTACCCTATCTATAAAATTATCAACGCTTTTTTCCTTCACGAGTGCTATTGCACATCCACCAAATCCTGCACCCGTCATCCTGGCACCAAGCACACCTGGTTGCTTTCTGGCCTCGTCAACAAGCGTATCCAACTCCGTACCGGTAACTTCGTAATCATACCTCAGCGAATTGTGCGAAGCATTCATCAGTTTTCCAAAAACCCGTAAATTGTCCTTTTTTAACACTGTTACCGCATCCAAAACACGTTGATTCTCTGACAGCACATGCTTGGCGCGTTTTCGAATAATTATATCGGGGATATGGTGTTTCAAGTCGATAAATTCCTGGTATGACAAATCGCTGAGTGTGTCGATCTTTTTTTGGGTTGACAAAAATCCTGCTGCCTCACCACATTCTTTTACACGCTCATTGTATTTCGAATCTGCCAGCCCTCTCGACTTGTTGGTGTTGGCAATCACAATTTTATAACCGTCAAGGTTTAAGGGCACCAGTTCATATTCCAGCGTTCCGCAATCCAGGAACAAGGCATGGCCGGATTTGGCCATTGCAACAGCAAACTGGTCCATGATGCCGCAGTTCACACCTACAAATTCGTTTTCAGCCTTTTGGGATACCTTCACCAGTTCAATCTGATTGAGCCTCAGATTAAAAATGTTATTAAGGGCATAAGCTGTAACAACTTCGATGGAAGCTGATGATGACAGGCCTGCACCATTTG
>CAYNDN010000689.1:0-2438 GCA_964395075.1 uncultured Lentimicrobiaceae bacterium
TGTAAATGCCCAAATACCAAGCTCGCTCAATGAAGAGGATTTTTTAAACAATCCCGAAGTTGCCGCCCCAAACTGGCTGGTTGTAGCAGGTTTCGAGGATTACCGGAAATATCTAACCGGCATCAGATTTAAACATATTTTCTCCGATAAAGTGGTTAATTCCACGAATATTTTCTTTCAGGCTTATGACGGATACGAATCACGCCCATTTAACATCCTGGATGATGAGTCCAACTCATGGGGCATCCGGAATATCACAAGAATTTTGATTTCCAATCTAAAATTGCAGGCCGGTTTTGAAGGGCTTTTCGAAAATTACCAATGGGCTATCTTTGAAACTCTTTCCGGTGAGCAGGGAAACCTGGAAAACAAATTTGCAGAAAGCAGAACCCCGATTTCAGTTTTCCTGAACGGGCAATATCAAATTTCTGATCACACCATCATCGAAGCAGGCCTGAGCCTAAACAGCCTGAATTACAGTTTGAAAGACAAACTTCAAAATCCTGAGGATTTATCCGGGGATTACAAATATGATGTGGTGTATTCCCCATTTATCGGATTTAACACAAAACTCAACACGGGTTTCAATTTATATGGATCATTGAGTCATGGTTTTTCGGCACCTTCAGTGGAAGAAACCCTGCTTCCTGAAGGCAGTATTAACCCTGATCTGAAACCAGAAACCGGAATCAATGCCGAGGCCGGTATCAGGTATGAAAGCCAAAACAAAAGATTTTTCCTGGATGCAGGAATTTACAGGTTATGGGCACAAAACCTGCTCATCACCAAGCGCGAAACCGAGGATATTTTTTATGGTGCCAATGCCGGCAAAACCCAGCACTCAGGCATCGAAATCACTTCAAAATATATGCTGACAGAGGCGCAAAGCAAATTTCCTGTCTCCGTTGATTTCAATTACAATTTTACCAAAGCAACCTTTGCCGATTTTGAGGATGATGGCGTGGATTACTCCGGAAATACCTTGCCCGGCATTCCACAACAAACCATCTGGGCATCTGCAACCATCGATTCAAAGTTTGGATTTTACCTGATTCCCCAATATCAATTTACCGGCAAACAGTACATGAATGATTCTAATGATAAGCATTACGGAGCATTTAGTTTGTTCAACATCAAAGCAGGATATGCAATAAAATTGGCCAAGGTTAAAGCAGATTTAAGCTTCGGTATCAGAAATGTTTTTGATGCACATTATTCCTCCATGATCCTTGTGAATGCACCATCTTTTGGCGGAAACCAACCCAGGTATTATTACCCGGGAATGCCCAGGAATTATTTTTTAGGATTGAGAATCAGTTTCTAAAAAGGAAGCAATCCTACTCATTTTTATTGAGACCAGGCATCCGGTACGGGTTTGCAGCCCCGAAGGGGATCGCAACCCTAAACCAATATTTTGACTTAAAAACTCAAATCAATCCAATACCCAATTTGTAAAAAAAAACCAAGGTTGTGATATCCCGCTCTTCGAGCGGTGAACCTTTTTTTAGGTTTGAAAAAAATGTATCAAAAGAACCTTTATAAAAAAAATTCAATGAAGGGTTTGGTTTGGCCTTAAAAAGCTTTCGGGACAAAACTAAAGGAATATCAACGGATGGTGGTATGAAACTTAGCGCACTTTGAAGCACTGACTTATCAGACCGTTGCTGCCGTTGGTTACATGCTATGGGCTGGGTTTCATATTATTTCTGGATATCAACCAATAAATCTATAATTTCATCTAAGTTCTTATTATTTTTGATTTCAATTCTTGCACAAGGTCCGTTATAGAAATTTTGAACACCTTCGCTTAGAGTAGTTATTTCGTGCTTTTTTATTTTTTCTCTTATTTTATCTTCATTTAACATCGCTACAATTCCAATTTTCTTTTTTGCATCTACAAGAATTGTGTTTTCTCCAAAAAAGATTTTAGAATTTTCAACAACTAATTGCTCAAAATCTGATTCAAGATTGTATTTTTTCTCTGAGTATCTAATTCCGTTTTGGTAAATTACTGTTTCCATATTCAATTTTCTTAAAATTCGTTGTTGTTTAATCAATCTTGCCCATAACTAATAATAATCACAATACCGAACCTACAATAATTTATCTACTTGAGATTTAAGCTTTGGAATATCTTTAGAAATTATGCCCCAGATCACCACATCATCCACTCTATCATACCCATGAATAACAAAATTTCTCAGATCAACAATTCTACGGGCATCAGTAATATTTACATCAGGATCAATTTTTAAAATCCTTGAAACTGCCTCACCAATTATTTCAAGTTCTCTTTCTATACCCCTTCTTAGCAATTTATTTTCGCTGTATTTGAAAAAATTACGTTCCTCACCAAGAAATTCTTCGATAGACTCAATTGACTCCTTTATGTCAAATAAATATTTTTGAATATTATGCGGCATACAGCAATTTTTTGG